>JBEKRW010000049.1:0-13276 GCA_049517595.1 Candidatus Cybelea sp.
GTTCGGGGTTCCCTACAGCCTACGGTAGCCTGACGCTGGGCGTAACACACCGCTTTTCCAATGTGTTAATGATTCGGCCTGAGATTCGGACCGAAAAGGCATTTCGGGCAGGCATCGCTCCCTATGACAACGGGACAAAGTCATATCAGAACACCTTCGGAATGGACGCGATCCTCAACTACGGAAACCCGTAAGCGGCGCGGGCGTTCTTAGAACATAAACGAAGCGCCCGCCCCAATGTAGCGCTCCTTCTGGCCGGCGAGCAGCGTCGGCGAGAAGCCGTACTCGACGTCGAGCTGAGCGTGCGCTCCGAGGTCGCGGACGTACCCGAAGTCGATGAGGCTTTTGCTGCCGAGCCCAACACCCGCTTGGCTAAAGTAGGCGTACTCGCCGAAGACCTCCGAAGGGCCGGGCAACGACGCCGTGACTTCGAGGCTCGGGATGAACGCAAAATAGGACTGAGCGTTATGCGCCGAGTCGAAGCCGGAGAACGAATTGAAGCTCAAGCTTCCGTCGAGTCCGACGATCGAGTTCACCGTATAGCCCCAATTGAAGTTGCCCGTGTACTGCGTGCCCCCGGCGGTGAAGGCTTGTGAGCCCGTCGGGAACGTTGCCTCGCCGTTGACGCCGTACAGCCACCGCGTGCTATATCCAAGCTCGTACTTGGCGCCCATGTTGACATCGCTGCTCCCGGTCACCCGTGGGCCGCCGGCCGTAGACGTTTCGATGGTCGTGTTGCTGTAGCCATCTTCCAAATCAAAGTTTCCGGTGCGCACCGTGCAAGTGCCGGTCGTTACCGTCGGCCGATTTACGATCGACAGGATCGAGCCGCACGGGTCGCTGGGGCGCGGAGTCGGGGAAGGCGACGGCGCAACCGCCGCGGGCGGGGGCGTCTGTGCCGTCGCGACGGCGCCGCAAAGCGCGAAGGCCGCGCCAACGGCGGCAAGCCTACAGAGGCAAGCAGCACTCACCCTCGTGAGCTACTTGACTACCGCGACAGAAGCCTGTCCAAACGGATCATCCGTTTGGCGGCTGGCAAGGGGCGCCGGTCGGCGTATCCTAGAGACGAGATGTTGCTGGAAATCGGGATCGTCCTCTTATCCATCGTGTGCTTCGTGCTCTTGGACCTTTACGTCGTTGGTTGCGAGAAAGTCTAGGCAGTGCAGTTTGATGAGGTCTTAGGCCTTATCCTGACCATTGCGGGCTTGGCGTATCTCGTCTTTGCAATGCTTCGCCCCGAGAAGTTCTAGGAAGGCTCGATGACTGCGATCGGATGGCTGCAGGCCACTATCTTCTTTCTGCTCGTTCTGGCGGTCACCAAGCCGCTAGGGACGTATATGGCCCGCGTCTTCGAGGGCGAGCGTACCTCGCTCACGCCCGTGCTCGCGCCACTCGAGAAGCTCGTCTATCGCCTCTGCGGCGTGCGCGAAAACGAAGAGATGACGTGGTACGTGTACGCGCTCTCGATGCTGGCCTTCTCGCTGGTGGGCCTCGCCTATCTCTACGTGCTGCTGCGGACGCAGAAATGGCTCCCCTTCAACCCGCAGCACATCGACAACATGACGCCGGATCTGGCTTGGAACACCGCCGTCAGCTTTACGACCAATACCAACTGGCAGTTCTACTCCGGCGAAACCGCGATGAGCTACCTCTCGCAGATGGCTGGCTTGGCTTGGCATAACTTCGTCTCGGCGGCGGCCGGCATCGCAATTGCCGTCGCGGTCGTGCGCGGAGTCGTGCGGACCAACATAAAGACGCTCGGGAACTTTTGGGTCGATCTGACGCGTTGCTCCTTGTACGTATTGCTGCCGATCTCGATCGTCGTCGGACTCTTGTTCGTCTCTGCGGGGATCCCGCAGAATCTCCATGCGTATCAGGCGGTGAAGTCGATCGAAGGCTTCTCGCAGTCCATCACCGGCGGCCCGATGGCCTCGCAAGAGGTCATCAAAGAACTCGGAACCAACGGGGGCGGATTCGTCAACGCCAACTCGGCTTCGCCGAACGAAAACCCGACGCCGTTCACCAACCTGATTGAGCTGTTGCTCATCTTTTCGCTCGGTGCGGGCCTTACGTACATGTACGGTAAGATGGTAAAAGATACGCGCCAGGGCTGGGCGATCTTCACAACGATGGCGATCCTCTTTTTCGCCGGATTTACGCTGGCGTATTGGGCCGAAGCCGGCGGCAACCCGATCGTACATCATCTCGGCGTAGCCGGCGGAAATATGGAGGGAAAAGAGTGCCGCTTTGGCGTTTCGGCCTCGGCGCTCTTCGCAACCGTGACGACCGACACGTCCTGCGGTGCGGTCAACTCGATGCACGACTCGTTTATGCCGCTCGGAGGCCTTGTTCCGCTGGTTGACATGCAGTTGGGCGAGATCGTCTTCGGCGGCGTCGGCAGCGGGCTGTACGGCATGATCGTCTTCATCGTCTTGACCGTCTTCATTGCCGGCCTGATGGTCGGCCGCACGCCGGAGTACCTCGGCAAGAAAATCGAGCGCCGAGAGGTGCAGTTTGCGATCTTAGCTGCCCTCGTGACGCCGGTTCTCTGTTTGGTGCCGACGGCAATCGCCGCCGTGCTTCCGGCTGGGCTGGCGACGCTCAACAACGGCGGACCGCACGGTTTTTCCGAGATCCTATACGCCTTCACCTCGACCAACGCCAACAACGGGTCGGCGTTCGCAGGCTTAGGCCCGAACCTTTTCTATAATCTGATGACGGGCGTGAACATGCTGTTTGGGCGCTTTGCCGTCGCGCTACCCGCACTCGCACTCGCCGGTGCGCTTGCGGGAAAGAAATCGGTCCCGGAAAGCTCGGGGACGTTCACGACGCATTCACCCATCTTCGTCGCGCTGCTCATCGGCGTCATCGTGATCGTCGGAGCGCTGACGTTCTTGCCGGCGGATTCGCTGGGCCCGATCGTGGAACACCTGCTCGTGCAACAAGGAAAGACGTTCTGATGCTCAGCCAGAGGCGCTTGGAGCGCCGTCCGAAAGCCCGGTCGCTGTTCGATCGTGCAATCCTCACGCGAGCCGTGGGCGATTCGTTCAAGAAGCTAGACCCGCGCTGGCAGGCCCGCAATCCGGTGATGTTCGTCGTCGAGGTCGGCGCGGCGGCGACCTCGATCTTCTTCGTACGCGATCTCGTACGGCATACGGGAATGTCAGGTTTCGACTTCGCGATCGCTGCGTGGCTGTGGTTCACGGTGCTCTTTGCAAACTTCGCCGAGGCGGTTGCCGAAGGCCGCGGCAAAGCCCAAGCCGAGGCGCTGCGTAAGACGAAGTCCGATACGTACGCGCGTTTGTTGCGCGACGACGGCACCGAGGAACGCGTTACGAGCACGTCGTTACGAAAAGGCGACCGCTTTGTCGTCGAAGCCGGTGAGGTCGTGCCGGCGGACGGCGAAGTGCTCGAAGGCGCCGCAACGATCGACGAATCGGCGATTACCGGCGAATCGGCGCCGGTCATTCGCGAGTCGGGCGGAGATCGCAGCGCGGTAACCGGTGGAACGCGCGTGCTCTCGGATCGCATCGTCGTTGCGGTGACGGCCAATCCCGGCGAAAGCTTCCTCGACAGAATGATTAGTTTAGTGGAGGGGGCTCAACGACAGAAGACGCCCAACGAGATCGCGCTTTCGATCTTGCTTTCCGGACTCACGATCATCTTCCTGATTGCGGTCGCAACGCTTTCGCCGTTTTCGGCTTATGCGGGCAAGATTCAGAGCGTTACCGTCCTGATCGCGCTGCTCGTCTGCCTCATTCCGACGACGATCGGTGGATTGCTGTCGGCCATCGGCATCGCCGGCATGGACCGCGTCATGCAGCGCAACGTCCTGGCGATGAGCGGGCGCGCGGTCGAAGCGGCAGGCGACGTCGACACGCTGCTGCTCGACAAGACCGGCACGATCACGCTGGGCAATCGCCAAGCCGTCGAAATCATCACCGCGGCCAGCATCGACGCAAAAGACGCGGCGCACATCGCGTACCTGTCCTCGCTGGCCGACGAGACGCCCGAGGGTCGCTCGATCGTCGCGCTCGCGCAACAGGCAGGAGCGCCGGATAGGGACGCACCGCCGAACTCCGTCTTCGTCGCCTTCAGCGCTTACACACGCATGAGCGGCCTCGACCTTGCCGACGGCACAAAGATCAGAAAGGGCGCGCCGGACTCGGTATTAGCCTGGATAAGTGAACAGGGCGGAACTCCGTCCGCCGAGCTCTCCCCTCAGATAGAGCGTATCGCGCGCAGCGGCGGCACTCCGCTGTTACTCGCCCGTAACACGGTCGTGATCGGCGTTATCTACCTCAAGGACATCCTCAAGCCGAACATGGCCGAGCGGTTCGATCGCTTGCGGGCGATGGGAATTCGCACGGTGATGATCACCGGCGACAATCCCTTGACGGCCGCGACGATCGCCAAAGAAGCCGGCGTCGACGACTTTCTTGCCGAGGCGACGCCCGAAACGAAGATGGACTTGATCAAGCGCGAGCAGGTCTCGGGGCGACTGGTCGCAATGACGGGCGACGGCACCAACGATGCGCCCGCGCTCGCGCAGTCCGACGTCGGCGTCGCGATGAACTCGGGCACGCAGGCCGCCAAAGAGGCCGGCAACATGGTCGATCTCGATTCCGATCCAACCAAGCTGATCGAAATCGTCGAGATCGGCAAGCAACTGCTGATGACGCGCGGCGCGTTGACGACCTTTTCGATTGCCAACGATGTCGCGAAATATTTTGCGATTCTGCCGGCCATGTTTTGGACCGCCTATCCGGCGATGGGAATTCTCAATGTCATGCGGCTGACGACACCTCAGAGCGCGATCCTTTCGGCGGTAATCTTTAACGCGCTGATCATCGTCGCGCTGATTCCGCTCGCCTTACGCGGTGTCCGCTACGAGCCCAAGGGCGCGAATCGGGTACTCTTCGAGAACGTTATGCTCTACGGCGTCGGCGGCATCATCATCCCCTTCATAGGCATCAAGCTGATCGACATGGCGCTGGCGGCGCTCCATCTCACGTGAAAGGCGAAGGAATGATTGCATATCTGGGTACTTCGGTTCGCGTCACGATCGTTTCGATCGTCCTGCTTGGAATCGTCTACCCGCTGGCGATGACGGGCGTCGCGCAAGCGCTCTTCCCACGCCAGGCAAACGGCTCGCTCGTTACGGTGAACGGGAAAGTCGTCGGATCGGCGATCATCGGGCAGCTCTGGACCGAGCCGAAGTACTTTCACGGCCGGCCCTCGGCCGCCGGTAAAGGCTACGACCCGACCCAAACCGGCGGAACGAACTACGGCCCGACCTCGAAGAAGCTGATCGCTGCGACGAAAGCGACGATCGCGCAACTCGAAAAAGAGAATCCCGATGCGAGTGGACCACCGCCGATCGATCTCGTGACCTCGAGCGGCAGCGGCATCGACCCCGATATCAGCCCCGAGGCGGCCGTTTGGGAGGCCCCGCGCGTTGCGAAGGCGCGCGGGGTGCCGCTCGCGACCGTCAGCGCATTGATCGCGGAACGTATCGAGGGACGCACGTTCGGCTTCCTAGGCGAACCGCGCGTAAACGTTCTCGAGCTGAATCTGGCACTGGACAGCCGTTAGCTAGCGCGGGGCGGGAGCAGGACGAGCAACTCGCGGGCGCCGGCGTCGAGCAGGCGCCGCGCGAACGACGGGCGCTGCGGCCAGCGCCGCGAATGCAGCGTTCCGGCCAAGGCCACTGTCGTTTGCGGGCGAGCGCGCGCGATCTCGATGAGCCGCTTCGGCACGTCGGCAGCTACTTCTTCGATCCACTCGACGTTGGTCTTGCGCGCTTCGGCTCGTAGCGAATCCACGACCGACTGGTCGTCGCGTTGAGTCGGAGCCACGACGTGAGCGATGGTAAACTCGATCGCCAGCCGCGCCGCAATGCGTCCCGCGCGGGCGATCATCGGTAGGTCCGTCGCGCGCGAACCGATCGAGAGCAGGATCCGATCGAAGGGTGAGGCGATGCGTTCGCGGTGGCGCGCACGCAAGGCCTCGCGCAACGCAAGCTCGCGGAGCGCGAAAAGGTTTTCGGTGCGGAAGAAGTTGGCAAGTGCCGTTTCGCAACGCTCCGGCGGATAGATCTTGCCCTCGCGCAGCCGTTGACGCAACGTCTCCGGCGTGACGTCGATTAGAATGACCTCGTCGGCGAGTGCGAGGATTCCGTCCGGCAGGGTTTCGCGCACGATGGTTCCGGTCAAGCGGAGGACCGTGTCTCCAAGGCCTTCGAGATGTTGAATGTTGAGCGTCGTGATGACGTCGATGCCCGCACGCAACACGGCGAGAACGTCGTGAAAGCGTTTCGGCGCGATAGAACCGGGAGCGTTGGTGTGCGCGAGTTCGTCGATGAGCGCAACCTGCGGCTTGCGGGCGATCACCGCGTTTCGGTCGAGCTCGCGGTAGGTGATGCAGTTTTCGTTGACGATCTTTTCCGGCATGATTTCGAGCCCCTCGAGCAGCGCCGCGGTCTCCTTACGGCCGTGCGTTTCGACGAATCCGACGACGACGTCGACGCCTTCGGCCGCAAGCTGATGCGCGCGGTCGAGCATCGAATACGTTTTTCCGGCACCCGCCGCCGCGCCGAGATAAACGGTAAGCTTACCGTAACCGACGCGCAGGCGGTCGCCGGCAGTCTGCGAGTAGGGTGAGGGCGCGGGATTTTCGCCAACATACGTCTGGCCGACGCCGACGATGAAGAGGTCGTACGGAAGCGGCGCGTTCGCGAGCTTCGTCGCCGTCCGGCCGTGAGGCAACGCAACCAGCGCGGCGCGTAACGCCTGACTCGAGGGGGCAAACGGATCGGTCGCCTCGTGGAGTATCTCTCCCCCAAGCTCGCGCGCAACCGGCTCGAGCGAAGCGCGGTCCACGCCGGGCGTTGGAATAACCTCCAGCCGGAGATCGAGGCCCTCGGCGATCGCTGCGGTGCGCCGCAGAAACGCCGTCGCATCGAAGTTCGGGTAGACGAACGCGGCGGCCATCGACGTGCGGCCGGCTTGCACGACCGGAAGCGTCAGGTTGTCGACGGTGCGCAGCAGCAGCTCGCGCAGCATATGGAGCGTCGTTTCCTTGAAAGCTCCGTTGAGCGCGCGTTCGACGTCCTGCTCGTTGACGATCTTGCCTGCGCGAACGCGGCTTTGGAGCAAGCGCGGCGAGACGTCGAGCGCGACGACCTCGTCGGCCGCCTGCAAAAACGATAGCGGAACGATTTCGCGAACCGGGTAACCGAGCAGCGCTTCGGCCGTCGGGGCTACGGTTTCGAGGTGCGAGATGTTGAAGGCGCCAACGACCCCGATGCCGCGTTGTTTGAGGGCAAGCGCGTCTTGCCAGCGCTTCGCATGCGCAGCATCGCCGAGATTGTCGTGCGCGAGCTCGTCGAGCACCACGACGTCCGGCTTTTCGTGCAGCGTTTCCTCGTAGTCGAAATCCTCGAAGGTCGCGTCACCGATGGTGATGTGGCGCGGCGGCACGCGAGGCAGATCGTCGGCGAGACGTTCCAAGTCGGGACGCCCTTTCGTGTCGACCCAACCAATGACGACACGTTTGCCGTCGGCGGCGAGGCGTCGAGCGTCCTCCAAGAGCCTGCGCGTTTTGCCCGATCCGGGCGCGCTGGCGACGTAGACGACGAGCCGCGCGCGGCCGCCGAGCTCGCGTAGCAGCTCCTCAGCCTTTGCGGTGCGATCCATCGCCGCAGGCCTTCGCGCTGTGGCAAGGCGCCCCCGCCACTCGGCCCGAAAACGCGCGCAGTGGCCTTAATCTGTTACGGCTTACTCATCGTCGCCTGGATTATCGATCTCTTTACTCCGCAGCTTTTTATCGCGGCGATTTTATTCAACGGCCCGATCGCGCTCAGCAGCCTGGCTCTTCGGAGCAGGCTCACAACGAACTTGGTCATTGCAGCAGAGTTAGCAAACCTGGCGGCGGGGTACTATAATGGCATCGTCGCGGGCCACCATTGGGACGGAATCGCGGTCGGCGATCGACTGCTCTTGGCCGCCTCGTACGTTCTCGTCGGTTACCTGAGCGTGAAGGCTCAGGAGTACGCTCGGGAAGCCGGCGTCTCAATGGGGCGGATGCGCCAGATCGACGTCGAGAAAGCGTTGCGCGTGGCGATCGCCCGAGTGCGGGAAACGCTCAACGTCGAGCTGGTGCAGCGCGCCGTCGCGCGCGAATCCGTCACCTTGCTGGGCGCGTCGAAAGCGATTCTGATCTTGCGGGAGACGCCGTTTGGAACGCCGCTCACGCTTTCATACTCGCAGGGGGACCCGGATATCGCGGTCGAGCGCCGGCCGCTCTCGACCGAGATTGCCTCGCTCGCCGCTCGCGCCACCGGGGCCGACGACGTGGTCACCGTGACTGCAAACGACGTTCTGGGCCGGCTCACGCTCGACGCGCTGGGAGCCTCGGAGGCGCTCGCAACGGCAATTTCCGCTAACGGATCGCCGGAATACGTGCTCGTCGAATGCGCCACCGCCGGCAGACCATTCGTTTCCGATGCTCCAGCTACGCTTCGCGCCTTTGCTCGACAGGCCGAATTGGCCCTCGAACAGGCCCGGCTGTTTACCCAGCTCGGCGAGCGCAACGATGAGATTGCCCGGCAAAAGAACGAGCTCGCCGACCGCGGCGACGTAATTCGTGACATCGTGTACGCGCTGGCGCACGATCTGCGAACGCCGCTTTCGGCCGCGCACGTCACGATGACTCAGGCGCTAACGGGTGCGTACGGTGAACGGCCCGAGCGGTATCGCACGATTTTGCGAACTGCGCTCGGAGCGAACGACGATCAACGGCGCATCGTCGAAACGCTTTTGCTGGTCGCCAGATATGAGGCCGGGGAAACCTCGACGGTCCGAGAGCGCATATTCTGCGATCAATTAGTCGAGCGGATCGTTGCCGAGCTGGAGCCCGTCGCCGAGATCAAAGGAGTCGAGATGCAAGCCCGCAGCGCCGAGCCGTTACCCACGATGGGCGATCCGCACGAGATTCGTCGTGCGATCACGAACTTGCTGGCCAATGCGATCGATGCAACCCCGCGCGGCGGTCACGTGACCGTGCAGGGCAGTCGCAGCGCGCAATCGATTGCCATCGCCGTGGAAGACGACGGGTACGGCGTCCCCGAGGACCAGCGCGAAGGTCTCTTTGCGCGTTTTGGCGGAGGGCACGCGGGTGCGGGAACGAGCTTGGGCCTTTACATCGTACGGCGGATCGCGGAAAAGTACGGCGGCAGCGTCCAGTACGCTCCCCGGTCGCCGCGCGGCAGCATATTCACGATGAACCTTCCGCTAGTGGAGGTTTGAAATGGAAGGGCGCGCGCGAGTCGCGATCGTCGAGGACCATGCGCTGACCCGTGCCGGCTTACGCACGGCGCTCGAAGGTTCGTTCGACGTCGTCGCCGAGGCCGCGGATGGGTTGCTGGGTTGGGAAGCGATCGTTCGGGAACGCCCCGACGTCGCCGTCATCGATATCGGCATTCCGGCGATCGACGGGATAACGCTGACCAAGCGCGTGCGGACCGAGCTTCCTGGGACGCACGTCGTGATCGTTACCATGCTCGATCTCGAGGACGAAGTTTTGGCCGCGCTGGCCGCGGGCGCCGACGCCTACTGCCTCAAGAGCTCCGAACCGGAACGCATCGTTGAGGCCGTGCGAATCGCCAGTGAAGGCGGCGCGTATTTCGATCCGCAGATCGCGCATATCGTGCTCTCGCGTTTCTCGCCCGATACGCCGGCAAGTCCTCGCTCTTCGCCGCTAACGCCGCGCGAGACCGAAGTCTTGCGTGCCATTGCGGAGGGGCGTGCAAACGCGGAGATTGCCGAAAGCCTGCACCTCGGGCTCGGTACGATCAAAGGCCACATTCGCGACATTCTCGAGAAGCTCTCGGCATCCGACCGCACCCAAGCCGCAGTCACGGCGCTGAAAAAGGGCTATATTTAGGAGACTAAGCTCCGAGGATGGAGCGAATGCGTTCCCCTGCGCCGTTCTTGACGATCACGATCATCGCGTCGCCGGCGTGCAGCGTCGTGTCGCCGGTCGGAATCTCCAGGTCGCTCTGCGGGCGATCGACGGCGACGACGACGGAGTTGCGCGGGAAGTCGATCTCGGAGAGGCGCTTACCGTCGACTGGGGAGCGTTCGGGAATCGCGACCTTAACGAGCTGCATGTCGCCCTTTCCGAAGAGATGCATCGTCTCCAGCATCGAGCGGTACTTCGAGGCGTTGACGTGCTCGTTGAGGACGTCGAGGATGAGCTCCGTCGACGAGATGACGATCACGGGGTCGTCGGTGTCCAGCGAGTTGAAGATTAGCTTATTGGCGGGATTGTTGACCCGCGCGATGCAGCGCGCCTTCGATTTTTTCTTCGAGAGCAGCACGACGACCAAGTTGTCTTCGTCGTCACCGGTATCGGCGACGACGACGTCGGCCCGGCTGACGCCCGCTGCATCGAGAACCGTCGGGTCGCAACCGTCGCCAACAACGGTCACTTGCCGGTCGATCAGGCGCTCGAGCATCTTTGCCTTCCGCTCGACCTTCTCGATGACGACGACCTCGTGGCCTTGGTTGATCAACGCGCGGGTGAGATAGGAGCCGACTTTGCCGCCGCCGACGATGAGGATAAACATCTGCTTAGGCCGTCACTTTCGGAGGCAGAGGCGTGCTGCGAAAACGCTGGGCGAAGTCGCCGATCGCATCGGGTGCGACAACCGCATTAACTTCATCGCCTTCTTCAAGCACGAAGTTGCTCGAGGCCACGCTCACCGTCTGCTCCCCGCGCCGCACCGCGGAGATTCGAATGCGCCCGTCTTCCTCGATCTCCGAAACGCGTTTGCCGGCATCCGCCGGACCGACGAGTGCGGCCACCGATGTCAGCTTACCGAAATCGAATGCTTTATTTTCCCACGGGGCGTCGATCAGAACGTCGCGGATCAGCTTTGCGCCGACGGTCGTCGGGCAGACCGTTTGAACGCCGAGCTCGCGATACATCTGGCCGCGCGGCGGGTCGTAAATCCGGGCGACGATCCGCTTGATCTTGAACATCCGCTGCGCGATGAGCGCCGCCATGATGTTGCGGTTGTCACCGTTGGTGACGGCAATGAAGCCGTCGGCGGTCGCGGCTCCGGCTCGCTTGAGCACGTCGTAGTCGATACCCGTACCGACCACGACGTGGCCTTTGAATTTTTGCCCGAGGCGTTTGAAGGCGGCGGCATTTTCGTCGACGACGATGACTTCGTGCCCGTCGGAATCGAGAAGCTTTGCAAGTGCAGAACCGACGCGGCCGCACCCGACGATGAGGTATCTCATGAACAACGAAGCACGTTCAGAGGCCTTCGGGCTTTACCCTGGTCGCGGCAGGCCGTAGCGCACGGCAAAGGAAGGGAGCACGGTTCTGCAAAATCTTTCCAGGCTCATCGGGGCGTGGCTCAGCTTGGTAGAGCGCTTCGTTCGGGACGAAGAGGTCGCACGTTCAAATCGTGTCGCCCCGAAATCCACCTTAGTCCCGTCATCCTGAGCTAGTCGAAGGACGAAGGGGACGCTTGTTCTCGAACTTTAACCCTGCGGCGCGGCGCGTGCTGCGAGTAGCCGAGCAAGAATGCCGAAACCACAGTCATTACTATGTGGGCGCCGACCATTTGCTCGTCGCCCTGCTCGAGGAGCGCGATCCCTCCACGCTGCACGCCCTCGACGCTGAGGGCATTGACGCCCCGGAGGTCCATGCCGAGGTTCGGCGAGCGCTGGGCACCGGCGACGACCGGCTTTGGGAGGGCATTCTGATCACCCCGCGCGTTCGGCGGATCGTCGCACTGGCACAAGAGCGAGCCGGCGAGCGAGAGATCGGGCCGCTTGACCTGTTCGAAGCGTTGCGACTGGAGGGCGGCAGCTCCGCTGCCGAGATTCTGCGCCGGGCCGCGACCCGAAACAGAACGCCGGCGCTCGAGTAAAAGAGCGGCGTGGAGCACCTTCAGCAGGCCATCTTGTGGCTCGTCGACACCTACGGTTATCTCGGGTTGTTCGCGGCGCTTGCGCTGGGAAATATCGGCGTACCGATCGGGACGGAGATCGTTCTTCCGGTAGCCGGAGGGCTGACGGCGACCGGGCATTTAAGCAATCTCTGGCTAACGATTGGCGTATCGCTCGCGGGAGAGCTGGCCGGCGGCTCGGTCGGATACGCGATCGGGCGTTTCGGCGGCGTGCCGCTGATCGAACGGTATGGAAAGTACGTGCATTTTACGCACGAGCGGCTGATGGGCGTGCACCGCTTCTTCGAACGCTGGGGCACTTTTGCGATCTTCATCTGTCGCTTTCTTCCGGTCTTGCGTGGCGTCGTGGCCGTCGCCGCGGGCGTGGCGGAGATGAATCTGGCGCATTTCTACCTCTGGACCTTCCTCGGATCGCTGATCTTTTGCAGTCTCTTGATCTTGATCGGCAACGCGCTCGGCGCGCATCTTTCCACCGTGCTGCCGTGGATGCATCGCAGCACCTACGCGTTCCTCGGCCTCCTGGTGGTCGCGATCGTCGCCGGCATCATCGTCATGCGAGCGCGATCGCGCCCGATTCGCGCTAGGTGATACTGCTCACCGATCTTTCGCAGGTCCCGGACGCGCCGGGCGTTTACATGATGATCGGCGCCGGCAACGAGATCCTGTACATCGGAAAAGCGATTTCTTTGCGAAATCGCGTGCGCTCGTATTTTCAAGAAGGTGCCGCCCACACGATTCGGATGGCAGCCATGGCGGAGCGAGTCGTCGACGTTCGAACGATCGTCGTCACCAACGAAGTCGAAGCGCTGATTCTCGAAGCCAACCTGATCAAGCGCCATCAGCCGCCCTTCAACGTCCGGCTTCGGGACGATAAACGCTACCCATATCTCAAAGTGACCAACGAGCCTTTTCCCCGAGTGGTCTTTACCCGAATGGTGCGAAACGACGGCGCGCGCTACTTCGGCCCCTACACCAACGCGCACGGGCTGCGCGAGTTGATCGATCTCGTAAGGCTCGTGTTTCCCCTGCGCACTTGCCGCGAGCCGATCGACGGTCGCCGCAAGCGCCCCTGCCTGCAGTATCACATTCACCGTTGCCTGGCACCCTGCGTGGGTTATCAGAGCGAAGAAGAGTACGACGCGACCATCGACGAGGTCGTGCTCTTCTTAGAAGGCAAACAGGAATCGCTGCTGGGGCGCCTGCAGCACGAGATGACCGAGTCCGCCGAACGCTTGAACTTCGAGGCGGCGGCTCGGGCAGCTCGAGGGCATCGGCGAGATCGGTCAGCGC
>JBEKRW010000050.1:0-21011 GCA_049517595.1 Candidatus Cybelea sp.
CTTCATGAAACCCTACTTCCTCAAAACGGTGATTCTCAAGGGCGACGGCAAAGGATCGGGTGCGGTTTGGGCCGGCGGCGACGACGTGAGCGTCCATCTGGGCGGACTTCTTTCCGGCATCCATGTGAAGATCAACGTGAACGATCCACGCGCGCTGTCGCTGCACGGCGTCACGATTCCAGATGGTCTGCTGCCCGGCATCATCGACGACTATCGCACCATTCCCGGAGTGCTCACGCAAAGCGACGGCGGTAAGATCGCCGGCGTCGACACCGACCGCTTGGACTTGAAGGTTGCCGATCCGGCGCTGAATCACGGCATCACCGAGCAGATCGTCTATTTTTCGAAATCGACGCATTGGCCGCTCCGGCAGATCATGTATTCGGGATCGCAGATCGTCCTCGACGAATCGGTCAACGACCTGAAGACCAACGTGGACTTGACGCCCAGCGACTTTCCGTTCTAGATTTAATGGCTGGGCCCACCATGGCCCGGCTCCAAGGAGAGGCCGATGCGCTCGATATTCAAGCATTCACCGATGGCCGCAGCCCTAGGGTGCCTGACCGCACTTGCCATGGCGGGCTGTGCCGCGAATAGCGGCGCGACGCCGGCGGCCCAGCCGGCAACCCAGCCACAAGCACGTGGCATCCTCTACCACGTGCGCCACTACATGCTCACCCGCGGGCATACCGTCCGAAACAGCAGCGGCATAACCTACGGCGGCGGCCCGGTGGAGGTCAAACCGAAAGTCTTCTTGATCTTCTGGGGCTACGCGAAGTACGGCGATTCGGAGCACGTCAAGCCGCTACTCGAGAAGTACATCGGAAATATGGGCGGCAGCGCTCACAACAACATCTACACCCAATACTACGAAATCTTGAACGGCAAAACGATTTACATCAAGAATCCCAAGTCGCAGTACGGTGGTGCCTGGGACGACAACTCGCGTGTCCCCCGAGATCCCAGCGATTCCCAAGTCGCCGCTGAGGCACTCAAGGGCGTGGCGCATTTTGGTTACGACGCCGACGCCTCCTACGTAGTCGCGACCCCGCACGACCGCAGCACGCCCGGATTCGGCACGCAGTGGTGCGCGAATCAGGGTGTGACGTCAGTCCACGGCAAGTTGGTGTCGTACACGAACCTGCCGTACATTCCCGATGCGGGCGCCGCGTGCGGAGCCAACTTTACCACGCCACCGTCCGACGAAACTGCAGCTGACGAAGGCGTGACGATCGTCGAGGGTCATATGCAAGGCGACTCTGCTACCGACCCCGATCCCCCGACCGGGTGGTCGTTTGATGGTGACGGCGGCGGCGATATCTGCGCGTGGGTCGACATCGCGAACGATCCGTTTGGCGCATACTCGTTCACGATGCAGCCGATGTACAGCAACGCCACCCAGAGCTGCGTCCAATCGTACTAACGAGCTCCTTCTACTGCCGGGCCATGATCATATTGAGCACTTGTTCGCGATCGAGCAGGTGATCGGCGCTCTCGCCACTGGTCTCAATAACGACGGCCTGCACCGTGCCGTTGAAGGCGCTCTCTTCAGGGGGCATATCGGGCGTCATCGGCGAGCCACGCTTAACGCCAACGTCGGAAGTCTCGTCCGCGGAGAATACCATTGGCACGGTCGCTTCGAGGCGGCCGCTGCCGACGGCTTTGCCGTCGATGTAGAGCGTCACGGTACCACCTTTGGCGAGGCCGCCCCCATCGTAGGCAAACTCCATCCTAACCTGATGTGTCCCGGCGCTCAGCGCCTCGGTGGAGTCGATAGCGGTTTGGCGGAGCCCGACGAAATTATAGAGGTATTTTAGCTTTCCGTCCCTGACGTAAAACATCCAACCGCCGCCGATCCCGCCTTGCGATAGAATGACCCCATTCGCCGGTTTCCCATCGGGAATGACGAGTTGAGCCGTGATCGAGTGACTCTTATTCTTGACGTTGATGATACCGTTTTCGTTAAGCGCACCCATGCCGGTAGCAAGAACCTGAGAGTCGCCCCGTACCAACACCGGTCTGCCCGCTACGTCGGAGTTAAACCGCTCCGCGGTACGATCGTCCATCGGCAGTACGTTGTTGCGCGTGGCCTCGATGAGCCAGAGGCGCTGAAGCTCGTGCAGTTTGTCCGGCATCTCTTTTGAGAGATCGCGCGCCTGCGACCAATCCTTATTCGTATCGTAGAGTTCCCACACGTCGTCGCTAAACGGCGGCCTGCCAGTCATGAGCCAGGGCGTGCTGTGCCGCGTCACGGCGGTCCAGCCTTTGTGGTAGATTCCGCGATTCCCGAACATCTCGAAGTATTGAGTTTCGTGACGTTCCGCTGCAGCGGCGTCGTCGAAGCTGTAGAGCATGCTGACGCCCTGCATCGGAACCTGCCCGACGCTGTTGACCATGTACGGCTGCGGCAGCTGCGCCGCTTCCAGGATCGTGGGCGCCACGTCGATGACGTGGTGAAATTGGTTCCGGACCTCGCCTTTGGCCTTGACCCCTTTCGGCCAGCGAACGATCGTGCCGTTCCGCGTGCCGCCGAAATGAGAAGCGACCTGCTTGGTCCACTGGTACGGCGTGTCCATCGCATGCGCCCAGCCGACCGCGTAATGGTTGTACGACTCCGGGCCGCCGAGCAGGTCCATGCGCTGCGTCAGAAAGTCCACCGTTTCGAGGGCGTTCATTCCGTTAAACGGGATGCACTCATTGAACGTGCCTTGGGGCGTACCTTCGGCAGAGGCACCGTTGTCGCCGATAATATAGTAGATCAGAGTGTCGTCGAGCGCCTCGATTTGATCGAGCGCGTCGATGAGGCGGCCGATGTGATGATCGGCGAATGAAAAGAAGCCGGCGTAGACCTCCATTTCGCGCGCGAGTACGCGTTGAAATTCGGGCGTTTGAGAGTCCCAGGAGGGGATCTCTTTCGGGCGCGCCGTCAGCTCGCAATCTTGTGGAATGACTCCGAGCTGCTTTTGACGCGCGAAGGTCTCCTCGCGCAGCTTGTCCCAGCCCTGATCGAACTTGCCTTTATACTTGTCGGCCCACTCTTTGGGCACGTGGTGCGGTGCGTGCGTGGCGCCCGGCGCGAAATACATGAAGAACGGCTTTTCGCCGGCCAGCAGTCGCTGCTGCCGTACCCAGGCAATCGCGCGATCCGTCATGTCTTCCATGAAATGATAGCCTTCTTCAGGCGTCTTCGGCGGTTCTACGGCTTTCGTGCCCTCGTGAATCGAGGGGTACCATTGGTTGGTCTCGCCCGCGACGAAGCCGTAGAAGTATTCGAAGCCCGAGCCCGTCGGCCAGCGATCGAACGGCCCGACGGGGCTGGCCTCCCACACCGGGACCTCGTGGCACTTCCCAAACTGCGCGGTCGAATAGCCGTTGAGTCGAAGAATCTCGGGCAGCGGCGCCATCGAGTTGGGCCGCATCGATGTGTAGCCGGGAGCCGAGGTTGCGATTTCCGTGATGCCGCCCATCGCGACCGTGTGGTGATTGCGCCCGCTCAATAATGCGGCGCGCGACGGAGAGCAGAGTGCAGTAGTGTGAAAGCGCGTGTATCGCAGCCCATCCTTGGCGATTCGCTCGGCGGTGGGCGCCTGACACGGGCCTCCGAACACACTCGATGCGCCGAAACCAACATCGTCGATCAAGACGATCAGCACGTTTGGAGCGCCCTTTGGCGGTCGCAACGGCTCGATCGGCGGAAACTTTGAATCGGGGTCCTTTGCATCGTAGGCGATGAAGCCGGCGTAGGGCTGGTCTGGGATTGGCAGCACTTCGCGCTGCACGCGTTCCTGCGAACCTGACGAACCGTTCGAACTCGACATTTTGACCTCCAGAATATGCGACACAATGTTTGCTGCTCGACAGCGGGGCTGCTTGCTATACGACGAGCGTGTAGCGTATCCTTGAACCGATGATGGCGTTAGCGGATGGGCCAATTCATTTTAATCACGGAATAACGCACGTCAAACGTCAGTCGCGCACGAAGCCGTGGCGGAAGATCCTTGCAGCCGGGCTGTGGATTAGCGCTTTTCCGACAATCGTTTTGACGTGGACCCTCGAGCCGGCGATGGGCCAAGAACTCGAGCCTCGATCCTACTCTGCTTCACCGGTCGATTCAAATTTCGCGGTCGGCGCTGCGTCAAATTCGACGGGGACGGTCCCCCTCGACCCGTCGCTGCCGCTCAGCGACGTGCGCCCCGCGATCAACATCGTAACCTTTAGTTTCACGCATACATTCCGGCTTGGAAGTCGCACGGCAAACTGGGCCGTCAGCGTTCCTTATCTCGGCGGCCACGTCAGCGCGGTCGCCTTCGGTGAGCCTCAAACATTTTCGCGCTTTGGGTTTGCGGATTTCCGAGGCCGTGTCGGCATAAATCTTCTCGGCCGAGCGCTAACGCCGGCGGAGTTCGCACGTCGCAAGCCCGGCACGTCGCTTGGGGTCACCCTCACCGTAATCGCGCCGACGGGCACGTACGACCGAGCGCAACTCATCAACACCGGTTCGAATCGCTGGACGATCAAACCGGAAGTCGGCCTGGAGCAGCCGATGGGAAAGTGGTTTGCCGACGTGTCCGCGGGCCAATGGATATTCGGTGAGAACACCGGCTATTTTGGGGGCCAGACGCTGCACCAAGCGCCGCTCGACATCTTTCAGTTTCACACGGGATACATATTTCGGCAGGACCAGTGGTTGACGCTCGATGCAAACTACTATTCGGGCGGTGCAACCAGCGTCGGCGGCACCCCCGCGATCGATTCGCTGGCCAACTCGCGTTACGGGTTCACCTTTTCGCAGCCGGTGGGATCGGGCCTATCGGCGAAAGCATCGTGGTCGCGTTGGCTGAGCGGGCGTTTCGGCCAGCGTTATTCCACGGTCGCCGTTGCTCTTCAATACCTTTGGTTCGACCATCCGGCCGCTGGCCTGGGAGCCCACTAATGGCTACGTTTCGAAGTAAGCTCGCGAGCGCCAATGAAGCGGGAACGATGACGTTCGTCGCGGTGCCGGAAAAGGCGATGCGCGAGTTCGGCGAGCGCCGGCGCGTACCGGTAGTCGCGACGATCGACGGGCACGCCTATCGGACGACCATCTGCGACATGGGAAACGGTCCGTGCATTCCGGTGCGGCGGGCAGTTCGCGAAGCCGCCGGGATCGCAGCCGGCCAACGCGTCACGGTCACGCTCGTATTTGACGGCGAGAAGCGGACCGTTGCCGTTCCGCCATTCCTGGCAAAAGCGCTGACGAAAACCGAGCGAAGGGCATTCGACTCCATGTCGTACAGCCATCGCAAAGAGTACGTCGACTGGGTTGCGGCGGCGAAGAAACTTGAAACCCGCGAACGGCGCATCGAGAAGATGCGCGAGAAGCTGCGCGAGCGCCACTAGGTTGTTGCGGGCGTTTCGGTTCTCGCCAAGCCTAAGTTTACGCCACGCGAGCAAGCGGTTAGTCGTGCTGCGACGACCGGAAAACTCGCGCAAATTTGGCGCTGGTGACGCTGCGGTGGCAGGCTTTGGCCAAAGTTCGCATTAACGCCAGGCACATGGCAAAGATGCGTGTGTTTTTCGTTTTGTTCGTAGTAGCTTTCGGGGGATGCTCGAGCGGAGGCCAGCTCACGCCAGCGCACCTTTCCGGCGCAGTGCGTGCGAGCGGGTCCGATTCGATTCTCTACACTTTTACAGGGGCCGCCGGCGACGGTTCCAGCCCTTACGCCAGCCCAATCGTCGATTCCAAGGGCGTAGTCTACGGCGTTTCGCTCGACGGCACGAACAAGGTTGACGGCCTAGTGTGGAAGCTGATGCCGAAGGGTTCGGGCTACACCGAAAGCCCGGTCTACGAGTTTTCATCCAGCCAAGCACACGGGTCATACCCGGAGGGCGGCCTGATCGAAGATTCGGCCGGCGCGCTCTACGGTACCGGCGCTACCGGCGGAAAAGGCCCGTGCCTGTATATGGGCAGCGGCTGCGGCGTCGTCTTCAAGCTCACGCCGTCGGGGGGGAAATATACGGAGAGCATCCTGCACGATTTTGGCGGCGCAGCAAAAGATGGCGGCATTCCGGTCGACGCGCTACTGCTGAGCGGAAACGAGCTTTATGGCACGACGGAGTATGGCGGAAGCGGGAGTTGCCAGGAGACGGGCTTCAACGGGTGCGGGACGGTATTCGAGGTCTCGACCAAGGGCTCGGGTTACCAAGTTATCTACAGCTTCCAGGGCGGCAACGACGGCGTGAATCCCGCAACGAGTCTAATCGCCGGAAAGAACGGCGTGTTGTACGGCACGACCAACTTCGGCGGCGGTAGCACGGCCTGTACAGCTGGATGCGGCACGGTCTTCGAGCTGACGCCCAAGGGAGGGAAGTACACTGAGAGCGTTCTCTACGCATTCCAAGGCGGTCAGTCCGACGGGTCGGTGCCGGGTAATCGCGGGCGCGGTCTCTATCTCGCGTCGAACGGCTCGCTAGTCGGCACGACGCATACCGGCGGTAGCGGCGGCTGCGCGATCGTCTTCGTTCCCGGATGCGGCGTCCTCTTCGAGTTGACACCGAGCGGCGGGAAGTTTAAGGAGAGCATTCTCTACACGTTCGAGGGCGGAAACGATGCGGCATTTCCCGAGGAGTCATTGGTGGCCGGGAAGGGCGGCGTGCTGTACGGCGCGTCGACGGGCGGAGGCGGATCGAGCGTATGCCAAGGAGGCTGCGGAACGGTCTTTTCGTTAACGCCCAGCGGCAAGGGCTACTCCGAAGCCGTAGTTTACGGGTTCGCGAGCGGGAATGACGGCGGCCTTCCGTACGATGGCGTCACGATGGACAGTGCAGGCACCCTGTACGGCACCACCCATGTGGGCGGCGAGAGCAAAACCTGCAACAGTTGCGGCACGGTATTTAGCGTAAAGCCGTAGCCGCGAGCGCGGCTGCATAAATGCTGCCTGCACCAACACCCGCGCCGGTGACCGCCAAGCTACCAGTACGTTCCGATCCCTGCGGCGGCCAACAGGAGCTGCTCAAGAAATACTTATCCGCGTCGCCGTGCGTTTTCGTCGCGGGTCAGGCTGCGGTACAGATGACGTACTCGGGGACTAACGTTCCCGAGATTCTCTCCCACACCGCCAACGGCAAGACGACGACGTTCACGATCTCCAGCCATGCTTTCGGGTATCCCGGAGCGTTGCTCCACGTCGGCGTGTCACCGACCTCGCAAGTCACGATCGTGCTGCCGTCGTTCTCGCAAATCAACAGTACGCGGAACGGAATCGCCGCCGGGGCGGATGACATGGAGTTCCGCTACAAACAGTTTGTTTTTTCGAATCCGAAGGGAGGCGTCTTGGGCGCCGTGCTGGCGACCTACCAAGCCCCTACGGGATCGCCCGCGCTCACGGCGCCGGGTCCGTCGTACGAAATCAATCCGCTGCTCAATATCGCCTTGAACCAGAGGCGGTCGATCGCAGAGAACCTATCATTCCCGCTCACCAACGCGCCTTCGGCGCAGCCCGGCGGCTCGCGGATTTGGAGCTTTGCGCCGCAGGCCGTCACCCTGTGGCGCTCACCGGGCGCGACGCTGTTGGCAGTCATCGCGCAGTATGGGCTTTCGTACCACACGCTTTATCTTACGCTGAATGCCGCTCAGCTGATTTCGCGGAGCTTTCAAATCCAGGGAACGTACGGCGGCAATAATGCGCCGGTCGACTACGTGAACCCCGTAGAGGACATCCCGCACGCCGTTGGCACCGCCTACAGCCGGTCTTTCACGGTCGGCCTCAGTTATCTCATGGGTTACAGCGAAACTCCGGCGCGATGATACCGCTTGTGCTGGCATCCACCCTCGCCGGCGTGACGCTGGGTAGCAACCTCACCCAGGTTCTCTCAGAATATCCCGGAGCCCAACGATCGGCCAATCCCGGCCAGCGGTGGTTTTGGAGGCGACACGGAGGCGGCACGGTTACCGTTACAGCCGATGACCTTGGCAACATCACCAGGGTTGATTTTGTAGCAGATAAGGGCCAAGACAACAGCATCGACCTTCCTTGTGTTGCAGCCTTTCGCGTTCAAGACTCGCACGCGAATCTTGAATCCGCTCTGAACAAGACGGCATGTAGCGTGTTCAATGGGGCGACCTATGGCTTACCCGATCGTTCTGAAGTCGAGGTCCGCTTTGATGGCCTGGGCGATGGTCAGCTTATCGAGGCTGTCTGGTATCGCCCTTCCGATGAGAATCCCACACCGGTCGGGCACATGAAGGCCGTTATCGATTACCTGCGGCTGGTCTTACCGAACTGGGGAGTCGCCCGAATATACTATGCCGGCGAGTGCCAAGCGCCGGGAAGAGACAGTACGTCTGGATTCTGGCAGCTTCGTTTCCCTGCAGTATACCTCGAGCCGCCGCAGGCGGGTGCGACGGGGATAACGGCGGTCCGTCAGGTCTTTCGCGACGATCCAAATGTTGCGGTCATGCAAGATCGATCCGGAATGCTTCGGATTTCGATCGGAAACGTCTGGACCGAAATACTGCAAACGAGTATGCCGTCCGTGACGCTTGATCCCAGCGAGCAGTACACAGCGCTGTCTGCGCTCGACAAGATCGCGATCACGGCGGACACCGATACGAAGGAGCGCGGACTACCCTTCGGATTGTGTTACGGTAGACGAAGCGCTAGACTCCTTAGCGCGAACCTTCAAAGGCATCGTCACGTACGGCACATGCGAGCAGCCTAACGGCAAACGCCTATTTCGGCTCGGATTTACTTACGGCGCTTAATGACATGCACTGCGATGACAACATGCGGGATCGAACACGCGCCGTACGCCTAATATCACTTGCAGCTGCGATCAATATGCTCGTCGCTCCTGCCGGTTGCGGTCCAGCACCGGTCGCCCCGCAGCTTTCGGCCGGTCAACACGTCGCCTGGAACTCTTGCTATGAGCGCGCGAAAGAGCTGGAGTGCGCGCGGGTCGCAGTACCGTTGGATTGGCAACGCCCAAACGGCGTGAAAATCGAGATCGCTATCATCCGCCACCGCGCCAGCCACCCGCGCGAACGGATTGGCTCGTTGTTCTTCAATTGGGGCGGTCCCGGTGTCGCGGGCGTCCCGCAAGTGAGGCACATGGCGGCCGAACTGGATGCGATGGGTCAAGGCCGTTTTGACGTCGTTAGTTGGGATCCGCGCGGTACCGGCGAGAGCGACCATATCGTTTGCTTTAGCAACGACCAGAGCGGCAAGACATTCTGGGGGCGCGATTGGTCGATTCCGACCACGAGGGCCGAATCAGTGAAATATGTGCCCAAGACCGCAGAGTTCGTAAAGCGGTGTACGTCGCTCAGCGGTAAGCTGCTCGCGCATCTCTCGACGGCCGACACGGTGCTCGACCTCGACTATTTGCGCCAGCTCGTCGGCGATCCTCAGCTCAACTACCGAGGGATTTCGTACGGCACGTTTATCGGTCAGACCTACGCCAACATGTTCCCGCGACGAGTGCGCGCCATGGTACTCGATGGCGTGGTCGACCCGATCGCTTTCACCGACGGGACCGCCGAGAGCATTGCTAAGAGTATCGCCGATGCGGATCCCGTCTTCGAGAAATTCCAGTCGCTTTGCCAGAGTGCCGGACCGGCGCGCTGCGACCTTGCCGGCCACGGCCCGGTTGCGCCGCACGTCGAGCGGCTGTTGGCGCGCTTGCGGCGCGCGCCGATTGGCAAGCTGACCTACGGCGACGCCTTGATCGTCTTGTGGGTGAGGCTCGGCGCCCCCAAGCAGTGGCCGGAGCTCGCAACCGATCTTGATAAGGCTGCCAACGGCGATGGCTCCGCGCTCGAGCGGACGGCTCGAGAAGCGAAAGCCTTCATTGCGCCCGCACTCGATTCAGCCGTCGGACTTCAATGCGCCGACAAGCCTTTTCCGCCGCACCCCGGACCGCGCAAGTGGCCCGACGTCATCGGCCGGCTCGGCGATGTGAGCTTCATCAGCGGGCCCGTCAACGGCTGGCTGCTCTGGGCGCCGTGCGCCTTTTGGCGCGTGCGCAGCGCCGACCGCTATACCGGTCCGTGGAATGCGTTCACGAAGAACCGGATTCTCGTTATCGGGACGCGCTTTGATCCGAACACGGCGTATGCGAGCGCCCTCCGTGCAGCGTCGCGGCTCGGCAACGCATCTCTGCTGACTCACGATGGTTACGGCCATACTAGCGAGGCGGATCCGAGCACCTGCGTCGAACGCGCGACCAGTACGTATCTCGTAAGTCTCGTAACCCCGCCAACAGGAACGAAGTGCCCTTCGAACCGGCGTCCGTTCGACCGGAACTTCAACTAGAGCCGCCGCCAGTGCAACCGGTGCGCGCGATTTGCCGGGCGTGGTCAGCTTTCGCAAGCCTAGGCGACTTGGCCCCTTCTTCTATTATCTAACCTTTATTATCTAACCTTAACCGTACTCTGCCAAGATCCGCCGCAACACTTTGCGGTGATCGTATACGTACCGCGTGACGATGCTGAAAATCTTGCATCCTCTCGCTGATGGAACACGCGAAGATCGCCGCCACTCGACGACCACTTAGCCTGAAGTGGTATGAAACCCCCATTCGCGCAGTGGCCGAACCTAAGGCGGGCCCATTGGTCGATTCGCCGCTTCGTCTCAGAGGGGAGAATGCAGTTCGTACCGCGGGTGCTGTTTAGGATAGGCCCGGGCAAAGTGCTACTAGTTTGGCTGCAGCCCGCAAGCAACACAACCACTACGGAAAGACGTAGTGCGTAGCGAGTCATGTTCAAAGGGTTCATTTGATTTTTTCCTTTCCTCATTTTGCTTACGTCCTCCGGACCCGCCTCGCGGCTGCGCCAACTGGCCCGGTTTCCCAGAACCGCTCAGCCGAATCTTAGCACTAACTCCGCCATCTCGGAAGCCGCCGAATCAGGAGGAGAAGCGGACCCCGGCGAACGTTCCCAAACCGTTTACCCCCAGGGAGGCGATGATGAAAATTGTGTGGTTCTGCCGTTACGCACTTAGTATTAGCGCGGCTGTCGCATTGCTCGCATCATGTGGCGGATCACAGGCGCTGCTTGGCCCGCCAGCCAGCTGGTCGGCCGCTAACGCGCAAGCGTCGCTGACTCGCCAAAGCGCGACGTACGCAATCCTCTACAATTTCGAAAGCGGGGAGCGGGCGCGCGACGGCTCACATCCTAATAGCGCCCTCATCAGGGTCGGCGGCACTTTTTATGGTGTAACTAGAGGAACTCTGCGTGGGCTCGACCGTGAGGGCACGATCTTTACGCTTACACCCTCGGGCACCGGAAAGCTATTTTTTCGTTTTCGAGGCAGCCCAAAAGAAGGGGCAGTTCCGAACAGTGTGATCGACGTAGGCGGCACGTTCTTTGGCACAACCGCGCGAGGCGGAAGCAACGACTACGGTACGGTGTACTCGATCACTCGCTCGGGCAACTTGACAACGCTCCACAGTTTCACCGGTGGAACGGAGGATGGTGTAGGCCCGAACGGCCTCGTCAAAATTAACGGAACGCTGTACGGCACCACGTCGACCGGCGGCACACACGGCGACGGAACGATTTTCTCGATCACGCCATCAGGTGTGGAAACCGTAATCTACAACTTTAATAAGAAAGAAGGCGCGACGCCGGCGGCGCCGCTCACCAACTTCCATGGGACGCTCTACGGCACCACGTCGGGTGGGGGAGCCAACGGCAACGGGACAGTCTTCACAATTACGCCGTCCGGCACAGAAACGGTACTTTACAATTTTAAGGGCGGCAAGAACGATGGTGCGGGCCCGGACTCGGCTCTTGTCGGCGCCGGTGGCAAGCTCTACGGAACAACCTGGAGTGGAGGCAATCCGCACTGCGGCGGTGGCTGCGGAACGGTCTTCGCGATCACTCCGTCCGGCAAGGAGACGGTTCTCTACATCTTTAAGGCCGGCACGGCGGATGGCGCATACCCTAAAGGAGCTCTCGTCGACGTCCGCGGCACCCTGTACGGAACGACGGTATTTGGGGGCGCGGACAGCCAGGGAACAATCTTCGCGATTGCGGCCTCCGGCAAGGAAGCCATACTCCATAGCTTTGCCGGCGCGTCCGATGGCGAAGATCCGGAGGCGGGCTTTCTGAACGCAAACGGGACGCTGTACGGTTCGACCTCGCAAGGAGGCAGCCTCGACGGAGGAACAATATTCACGTTAACGCCTTGAATGCGAGGTGAAACGGGCAACTTCGATGTGCCGCTGGGCGTGGTGGCATCAAAGGAATAACCTGCGCATAAAGAAGTTTTGCGTTCGCCTTTTTCTCATAATCGCGATAGCCGCGGTCGAGGGAGTCACGACGAGTGGCGATATTACTGAGCTGCTAACGGCGCTGAATACGGCAATGAAGCCGGACAGCACAATCCCCATCGGATGGTGCAGCCTCGAAAGTAGCCGCCCCGGCGCTTACTTTACTTCGGTTAGTCTCGGGCTTTGGCGAGTGCTGGGCCGATCACCGCGTGATCAGCTTCGGTCAGTTGCTCCGGCCCAAGTTCGTAAGTCAGCTTGTTAATCGTGCCGGTGAACTGAAACGGCGTCTGGTAGTCAGCATCGCAAACCGATGTTCGCGTATCGCTTCCAATGTCGAATGTCTCGTCGAGCGTCATGAGAAACGGAATCGTGTGTGGCACGGCCTGGTTGACCACTTGCGTGCCGTCGATACCAAGCACGCCGGTCCCGCCCTTGCCAACACCCGGTCCGTCATACGTGAACTCAAAGACAATTGTGTGCTTGCCAGGCGTGAGCGCCTGCGGAGATTCCCAACGGAAGCGCTCCAAATCCAGCAGATTGTAGAGAAACACGGGCTTGCCTTTGAGCAAATACAAGCCGTAGCCGCCGAAACGGCCGCCCAACGTCGCGATGATTCCCTCACATCCACCCTGCGGAACCTCAACGTCCGCGGTGATCGTGTACGACTTGTTAAGCAGATTCGGCGCGAAAGCCGGATCGATTCCCGTGAGAGCGCGCGCATACGTAAAGACGTTCTTGCCGGCAGTGCCGCTCGGCCGCGGCGCGATGATGCGCTGGGCAACTGAGTTGTCTAGTGGTAGGACATTATACTTCGCAGCCTCGACAAGAAAGAGTTGCTGGAGCTCACGCAGCTTATCGGGCATGGTAGCTGCTAGATCGTTGGCTTCTGAGTAATCCTGCGCGATGTTGTAAAGCTCCCAGTTGTAGCCGTTGATGACGTCGGGCATCTGCGTTAGACCCAGGAGCCAGGGCGCGGCCGGCGGCGTGGTGGCAGCAACCCAGCCATTATGGTAAATCGCCCGGTTGCCAAACATCTCGAAATACTGCGTCGTGCGCGCAGATGGAGCGTCGGCGTTAGCCTTGTCCCAGGTAGAGACCATACTGACCCCTTCGATGGGCTTCTGCGCGATACCGTCGACCTGCAACGGTGCCTGGATTGCCGATGCTTCAAGAAGCGTGGGGACGATATCGATCATGTGGTGAAACTGGGTGCGGATACCTCCCGCGTCCTTGATCCGAGCGGGCCATGCCATCGCCATCCCCTGGCGCGTGCCTCCGAAGTGCGAGGCCACCTGTTTCGTCCATTTAAACGGCGTATCGAACGCCCACGACCATGCGACGGACATGTGCGGATAGGTCTTGTCAGACCCCCAGACGTCGTAGAACTTCAGTTGGTCTTCGACTGGAACATTGATGCCTTGATATCCCGTCATGACGTTTGGCGTGCCAATCGTCGAACCTTCGGCGCTGCAGCCATTGTCGCCGCTGATATAAATGATGAGAGTGTTTTCGAGCTTTCCTAAATCCTCGACGGCTTGGATTACGCGACCGATTTCGTAATCAGTGTAGGCTGCATATGCGGCGAAGACCTCGGCCTGCCGTGCGAACAGTTTCTTCTCGTCTGCGGAGAGTGAATCCCAAGTCGGTAGGTCCTTCTCCGGCCACGCGGTTAGCTCGGTCTGCGGCGGTATGACGCCGAGCCTTTTTTGGTTGGCGAAAATCTGCTCGCGCAAGGCGTTCCAACCCATGTCGAACTTGCCTTTAAACTTATCTATCCACTCCTGCTTTGGCTGATGCGGCGCGTGGGTGCCACCCGGCACGTAGTAGAGAAAAAATGGTTTATCGGGCGCCGCGGCATCCAGCTTTTGTAAATAGTCGATGGCCTCGTCGGCGAGATCGGTCGTGAGGTTATAGTCCGTCCGTCCGATCCACGGAAAGATCTGGGTTTGATTTTGAAATAGGTATGGTTGCCACTGATCGGTCTCGCCACCCATGAACCCGTAAAAGTATTCGAAGCCCATCCCGACCGGCCACTGCTCGAATGGGCCGGCGACGCTGTATTGAAAGCTCGGTGTGTTGTGCTCTTTGCCGAACCACGACGTCGCATATCCGTTGTGTTTGAGGATCGCACCGATCGTCGCGTTTTCAGGACCGATAATCGAATCGTAACCTGGATACCCGGTCGACTGTTCGGTGATGACGCCGAACCCAACGGAGTGATGATTGCGTCCGGTGATTAACGCCGCACGTGTCGGCGAGCACAGCGCAGTGGAATGAAACTGCGTGTAACGCAATCCCGCCTTTGCGACTCGATCCAGCGCGGGCGTTGGAATGACACCACCGAAGGTTCCAGGGACACCGTATCCCGCATCGTCGGTCATGATGAGGAGCACGTTGGGTGCTCCCGCGGGCGGAACGACTTTTGGCGGCCAGAACGGTTTGGACTCTTCCGCGCTAAGATTGATCTCGCCGCCAAAGGGCCCGGGCACGGGCGGTAGATACTTTCCGTCGATCGTTTCTGTCGCGCTAGGCGAACCTGCGGCGACTGTCGGCTTGCCCTTAGGACCGGTGCTGCTCATGATGTATCCCCTCGGTTAGGCGAGTTGCGGAACCAAGAGATTAGCTCCGTCGTCTAGATGTTCCCTTCTTGCTTTACGGCAGGACGCCGTCTGGCGGCGCCCACACCGATGGCGAGCGCTAAGCGCTATTGTCCGGACATCGGAAGCGCGCGGTTTGGAGGAAAAGCCGCGCATGCTACGTACACGGGCATTTCGGTCGGGACTAGATGCTACGTGAAAACCAGGAGCCCATTTTTTTTGTTTAAGGAGACGGTCGATGCTAAGAGGTCTCATTCTCCTCACCGCAATGATTATTGGTTTCGGAACGCAAGCCGCGTATGCTCAACAAACCCACGGGGAGCAGCCAGCCGTCACGGCGATTGACATCGCGCTAGAGCCGGACGCAACAATGTTGCAGCACGCCTCGGCGCTCAACGCCCGACTGCGCGGAGATTTTGCAAAAGGGTACGCGCTGGACGCGACGCACCGTCCGCACGTAACGCTGCTGCAAAGATACGTCCGCACGGCAGACCTGCCGAAGGTTTACGCAGCAGTCCAGAAGATCAGAACGGAATATAATATGGCGGCGTGGAAATTCGAAGCGTTCAAAATCGACCATGCAGTCTGGAACGGACTGGCTCTCACGGTCATCCTCGCCAAACCTCCGGAAAAGGTCGTAGAGGCTCAGCAGCAGCTCATCGATGCGATCGCGCCCTATACGGTTCAGACCGGAACGGCGGCTGCGTTCGCAACGACGCCTGCCGAGCCGGACATCAACGCGTCCACGATTGAATATGTCACGGCGTTCGTTCCAAAATCGACGGGGAAGAACTACATCGCGCACGTTACCTGCGGAGTTGCTTCCGTTGCATTCGTTAAGCAGCTAGAAACGGAGCCGTTTTCCGCGTTCACGTTCTCGCCGGTAGCCATATCCGTGTACCAGCTCGGAAACTTCGGTACCGCGCGCAAGAAGCTCGAGTACTGGAGCTTCGCACCATGAACGATACGCTGGTCGCGATCGACATCGCAGTCGAGCCTGGTGGAACGATGGTTGCGCGCTGCTTAGGCGATAACGCTAAACTGCTTAAAAGCTTCCCACAAGGTTACGCTCTCGACGAGACGCATCACGCGCACGTATCGATCTTGCAACGCTTCGTCCGCGAAGCGGACCTCGAAAAGGTGTATGCAGCGATCGCGGGCGCCGTGGCTTCGGAAAACCCGAGCGCATGGACGCTCATAGCGTGCAAGTACTACTATATCCCCGCGGGTCCGATTGGACTCGCTGGTATCGTCGTCGAGGCTACGGACGATCTGTTGAGGTTTCAACAGACGCTTATCGACGCGGTGGCACCCTTTTCGATCGCTACCGCGACGGCGGACGCATTCTTCAAGCTCCCATCCGAGCCCCCACTGCACGAGGTGCCGGCGATGATCGAGTACGTCGGAAGGTTCGTCCCAGACCATTCGGGGAAGAATTTTATGCCGCACGTCACCATAGGTGTCGGGCTGAAAAGTTACCTGGACGAGATGCTCGCTGCACCCTTCGAGGCGTTCACGTTCACCGCCGCGGGCGCTTCGGTTTATCAACTCGGCGACTTCGGCACCGCGCGCAAAAACCTTAAGACTCTGGACTTGAAGCAGTAAGCCGCTGATCCTCTCCAGGCGCCGAACCGATATGCACTAAGGGGCGTGGTGCTCAAGAAGCCTTTGAACGAACAGGAGCCATTCTGAGCACCTGTGAATTGAACAAGTCCTGAACTACATCCATGGGAGCGACAAAATGCGTCCAAGAACAAGCATCAAACGCGCTCGGTTCCTTGAGACGAGCGCGGCAGCGATCGGTGCCGCCGCGGCCAGCTACTCCTTCGCATCGGCACAAACGCAAGTGGCTGCGACGACGAGCGGCGCGGGCAAGCCGAGCATAGTTTTTTGTCATGGTCTTTGGGCCGACGGCTCGTGCTTTACTAAAGTGATGGGGCCGTTGCAAGCGCAAGGCTACGATTGCATTGCTGCCCAGTACCCGCTCAACACCCCCGAGAACGACGTCACTTTTGCCAAGTGGGCGATGGACGTGGTGAAGGGCCCTATCGTGCTCGTTGGACATTCATATGGCGGCACGGTGATCACGGCCGCCGGGACCGACCCGCGCGTGAAAGCCCTCGTTTATATCAACGCCCTTGCTCCCGATACTGCTGCCGGCGAGACATCGCAGAGCATTCAGCAGAAGTTCCCGACGACCGACGTGCTCAAGCACATCAAAGTCGTCGACGGACGTATCTGGCTGACCAAGGAAGGTCTCCCTTATTTTTGCGGCGACCTCTCGGCAACTGAGCAGCAACTCGTGTGGGCGACACAGGGCGCGCCGGCTGCTAACATCTTCGCGCACGATGCGCCGGGCGTTGCATGGAAGACCAAGCCGAGTTGGTACATCGTCGGAAAGAAGGATCACACCGTCAACCCGGATCTTGAAAGCTTTCTTGCAAAACGCATGAAAGCCAAGACGACCGAACTCGATTCGAGTCACGTGCCGATGCTCTCGCAACCAGACCGCGTGGTCGAAGTAATTCTCAGCGCTGCGCAGTCGGTCTAGAAGTCGGGCGAAGCGCGCCGCGCTGGGCGACGCGAGACCCCGGAGGAATGGGGGGCGCTTATGGCCGAGCTGCCCCAGATAGCGCCGAGTTCCGGCGCAAACAACTACGGCACGGTCTTCTCAATCACGCCGTCCGGCACCGAGACGGCGCTCTACGGCTTCGCCGGCGGAGCGACGGCCAAAACCCGCAGGCTAGCCTGCTCGACGTCAAGCGCACCTTGTACGGCACGACCGAAGCCGGCGGCGCAAACGGCGACGGCACCGTATTCTCTCTTGCGTTGCAAGACAGCTACGCTCAACGCGAAACGGGCCCGCCCCCGGCGGGCTCGTTTCATTTCCGCTCGCGCACGGATGTGCCCCTGCGCGCCCATCGGCGGTTGCGATGGGCCGAAGAGACGTGAGAACACATGCGAACGCGCGACTTCACACCTGCTGGTTCTCCATTATCCAACGATGAGTTTTCTCTACGGCGCTTGCGCTGGGCCGATTTGCGGCGCCCGAACGGGTTTAGCCATTCCGTAGAAGACCACAACGCCTTGTCCACCGCATCGCGTTGAAAGCGCTTCCAATGGCGTAGGATCGACGCAGCTGTTGATGTCCTGCCAGTTGTTCATCGCCCACACGTTCCCGGCGGGATCGACGCCGATATCTGTCAGCATTTGCAAGCCGCCGCCAACGTAGCCGCCCGGAGGCGAGATCTGGTCACCGGTCTTCATTCCAGGTGGGCAGTTTTTTAAGCGAACTCCGCAAAGTTCGGTGATCGGACTGCTGGGCGACACGAAATTCGAGATCCAAACGTTGTCGTTACCGTCAACGGCGGCGGCCCAAGGACCGGGAAGTCCGCCACCCTTGAATGGTGATCCCGGATAAGGCGTACCATCGGGACGGAGAAGCGTGACGCTCCCACCGTTAGCGCCACCCTGTTGATGCGATATCGTCGTCGTGAGGTAATCCGACGCTTTGGCAACCCCGTGGAGCTTAAGCCGAACGGCCACCCCCAGGAGATGGGCTATGGCTTCCGGACCAGTGCCGAATCGGTTTGTGATCCACACGTTGCCTTCATTGTCGATCGCAAGACCGCTATCACTGAAGCCCGTCTTAAAATTTCGCACCTTGGTCGGGTTGGCAGCGTCGAAGCGGGTGACCTTATCTGTTGCGTTCGACACCCAGATCCGATTGCGCTGATCGATCGCAAGGTAGAAGGGCGAACTAAACGATTTGCATGGTTCCTGCGACGGGCCCTCACACAAGATTCGGCCTTTGCTGATATCGCCTTTAGGGAAGTAAACGAGCTGATCTTTAGAAAGGCCTAGCGCCCAGACGTCACCGTTAGGCGCAACCATTACTCCTTGCATCAACCCGAGTCTGCCGCCGAAGGTAATTCCGTTTGAAGGGGTCAGCGGATTGCCATTCTTGTCAAAGACCGTGATTGACTGGCTACCGTAATTCGTGAGCCACGCATTGTCCTTCGCGTCGACGGCGGCCCCGAACGTTCCGCCTTCCATCCCGCCGCCGGTGAAACCGGTCGTAATCGGCGAAAGCGGTTGACCGTTCGGCGCAAACTTGGTGGCGTGGCCTTGCCATAAGGAGTCCTGTCCTTGCCATCCGACTGAGAAATTATCGCCGACCCATAGATTGCCTTCGCTATCGAACATAGCCTTACCACCCGCACGATATCCACCGCCATCGAACCTCAGCGGCAAGACCCACGCGCTGGGCGCCCAGTTCAGATACGGCATGTACGGCACCGCGCGAAGATTCTTACCTCGCGGAACCGGATAGAAACGATCGAGCAGCGCAAAGAGCTGTTTTGGTTTATACCAGGGATAACGCGCTATCGACTCCGTCGCCGTCAGCGTGTCACTCGCAATGCTCTGTGCCGGCGGCGCAGCTGAAAACAGGCTAGGACACGCATCGGCTGTTACACGAGCGATGCAGCCCGACAGTAAATCAGCTAATGTCGCGAGATTTGCCATAGTAGGCGTCTGCGGGCCGTTTAACGAGTCTTGAATGGCGCTCCCCCATCCGCCGGTTTGAATATCCACAAAGTTCGGCACGTTCCCGGCACCGATGCGCAATCCAAGCGGATAGCCTTCGATCGCAGTCCCATTGATGAACTGGTTCATGGTCCATACCGACGCAATGGTCGTGTACTCGTTGACGACTATGTGTGGTGGAGGTTGCGTGCCAATAACGGAAACGAGCGCGATAGCCGGGTTGTTCCCAGGTTCCTTAGCCGCCTTCGACTCGCCGCCGGTGGCGACCAGGTACAGAATCCCGCTGCCGCCGCCAAAGCCGATCGTAAACTTCCCATCGTCGCCAGTCTGCGTCTGACCTAATTGCTTGGGGGAGTCGGACGTAGCGCCGTACAGCGTGACCGTCGATTTTGCGATCGGCTCACCCGCGCCGAGAACCTGCCCGTCGAAGCTGCCTGGAGCGAAAGGGGCCGCGGAGCCGGACTGAGCCGCGGCCTCCGTAGCAGCGATCGGTGGTTGGCTTGACGCCGCAGAAGTCTCGCCAGTGCGCGACTGCGCACACCCAACGAGAGAAACTGCCGCAAGCAATCCCGTAAATAGCGCTCTTCTCATTCCTGAACCACCTCTCGTAGACACGTTACTGGGGCAGCACGTTATAGAAAGGAAGTGCCTCGATCTTTTTGGCGAGCTGCGGATCATTTTGTTCGGAAGCTCCCACCTTTTCGGCCACAAAGAAATCCACGTCGGAAAGAACGGCCCAGGTGCCCGTCTGATAGGCGACATGAATCGGTAGGGCAATGACGGCGTCCTGGATCGCATCGCATTCTGCATCGAACTATTCCAAGTCCTAAGGTGTGAAAGAATCGTGACGAGGTCATCCGGGCTTCCTTTCTCGAGAGCGATTAGCGAAAGGGTTATCTCTCTCACCCATCGGCGATGGGCACTCCTGCCGGCTGATGTTTTGCTGGGTGCGTTTTGCGGAGGCTAGGTACTTGCATACGTGGAATGTGTTTGTAGCCAAGATCGTAAAGACATCGCCGCATGCGCTCTTCGACGACGCCGCCCGGTGGCGAGCGCAGGCGTTTCCCCGCTTACGCACCTGTGGCGAGCCCCTACAACGAACGTTGCAAACGGTCGACCGCAAGCGGCTCAATGCCGAGGGCAGCGAGCACACAATCGTGATGGACGACGTGACGATTCCGCGGCCGGCCCAAGTGAAGTTGAGGACGCGCATCGGCAAAGAGATTACCGGAGACGCTTTATCGTGGCGGCAAAGGCGACTACCTCAAAGGGGGCGTGCGCGTTCCAGCAATGGCCTGGTGGCCCGGCGCGATCGCGCCGGGGCAGACGGTCGGCGACATCATCCACGAGACCGAGTCTGTTTACCACCTTCGCGCATCTGGCCGGGGCCTTGGAGTGCGTTCCGGCCGACCGCATCATCGACGGCCTCGATCAAACCGCATTGCTTCTCATAGGCGATACGTTCAGTCGGCGTGATTACGTCTTTATTTACACCGGCGATATCTTGGCTGCGACCGTGAAGGGCCGATACAAAGCGCGTCTGGATTGGTGAACATCCCGGCCTGTCCGGGGCGGCCTTTTTTGACCTCTATACCGATCCGCGCGAAACGAACG
>JBEKRW010000051.1:0-12221 GCA_049517595.1 Candidatus Cybelea sp.
GAGGCGACCGCTGACGGCATCGCAATGGCGGCCCGCGCGGGAGCGCTGCTCGCCGACATGGAGTTCGTTCAGTTCCATCCAACGGCGCTCGCGTTCGGGCGCGATCCAATGCCGCTGGTGACCGAGGCCGTCCGGGGAGAGGGCGCAACGCTGGTCAACGACCTCGGCGAGCGCTTCATGACGGCGATCCACCCGGATGGCGAGCTTGCGCCCCGCGACGTCGTCGCGCGGGCAATTTTCGAGCAACAGCAACGCGGCCGCACCGTCGGACTCGACGCCCGGTCCGCCATAGGGGCGCGTTTCCCGCAAACCTTTCCGACGGTTTTTCGATTTTGCATCGACGCCGGCATCGATCCGCGCGTGCAGAACATTCCGGTCGCGCCGGCGGCGCACTATCATATGGGCGGCGTCGCCGTCGACGAATGGGGGCGCACGACCCTGGAAAACCTTTGGGCGTGCGGCGAGACGAGCGCCACTGGGGTTCACGGTGCGAATCGGCTTGCGAGCAACTCGTTGCTCGAGGCGTTGGTCTACGGCTCACGCGTCGCGACCGACGTTGCCGGCGCTGCGCCCTGGAAGCCTTCGGGTTACGTTGCGCCGGCACGAGCGCGATCCGAAGTGGCGGCACACACCGGCGCCGCGCAAGCTCAGGCGATTACCGATCTGCGTAACGTCATGTATGCCAACGTCGGCTTGGTTCGCAACGCCGTCGGTCTGCGCGAAGCGCTCGCGCGCATCGCCGAGCTCGAAGCCGTCGCCGGGGAGGAAGGCCCCCTACGCAATCTGCTCGTCGCCGGGCGATTGATCGCCGAGGCTGCGCTGGCACGGCATGAAAGCCGCGGCAGCCATTATCGAAGTGACTACCCGGAGGCTGATGAAGCCCTTGCAAAGCGTTCCTTCAGCCGGCTGCTCAGCGTCGCTTGAGCTCGTCGCCGCGCCGCTGGTGCGGGCGGCGCTGCTCGAAGATATCGGCCGTGCCGGAGACCTGACGACCGATGCCATCGTCGAGCCCGAGCGCCTCGCTCGCGCACGAATCGTTGCGCGGCGCGCCGGCATTCTGGCTGGTCTCGACTTTGCGGCGATTGCTTTCCGGTTGCTGGACGAGAGGGTCGAAATCGTGCGCTGCGTCGAGGAAGGCGGTTACCTCGAAGCTGGCGCCCTCGTCGCGGAGATCGAAGGGCGCGCGCGCGCGATCCTAACCGGCGAACGAACCGCACTCAACCTGCTCTCGCGGTTGTGCGGGGTCGCCACCGCAACGCGGACGCTCGTCGACCTGGTCGCTGGAACCTCGGCCCGCATCGCCGACACGCGAAAAACGACGCCCGGGCTGCGCGCGCTGGAGCGCTACGCGGTGTGGCGTGGCGGCGGCGTCAATCATCGCTTCGGGCTCGACGACGGCGTGCTGATCAAAGACAATCATCTTGCGCTGGCCAGCTCGATTCGCGCGGCGGTGGCCGCGGCGCGTGCTCGCGTGGGCCACATGGTGAAGATCGAGGTCGAGGTCGACACGCTCGAACAGCTGCGTGAGGCGATCGCCGAGCCGATCGATGCCGTGCTGCTCGACAACATGACGCCGGCGCAGCTTGCGCAAGCCGTTGCGATCGTCGCCGGGCGCGTCGTCACCGAAGCGAGCGGCAGCGTTACGAAAGAGAATGTCGTCGCCATTGCCACAAGCGGCGTCGACGTCATCAGCGTCGGGTGGCTCACTCATAGCGCGCCCGCGCTCGATCTCTCGCTGGAGATGGACCCGCGCTAGCGCACTAGGAGGAGAGCGAAAGCCACGATCGCGCCGGCCACGGCTACGAAAAGTGAGACGACGTATCCCGTCACGCTCGAGAGCAACACCACTCGCCCTTCGCGCAGGCCACGGTCGGTCGCCGCGTAGCGCCGGGCACCCAACAGAGCGACAAAAATCCCGAAGAGCGCCATCGCGGTGCCAAATCCCGCCGAGAGTCCCGGCCCCTCGACCGTTTCGTGAACCAGCGCAGCGAACTCGCGCGCGAAGAGTGAGAACCGCGCGATCACGAAGCCGAAGGCGATAAAGGCCAGCGCCGTTCTGATATAGGCCAAGTAGGTGCGTTCGTTGGCCAAGACGTCGGTAGCGCGCAAGGCGACCGTCATGGGGTTCTCTGGCTCGTGCTCCGGCATGACACGTTCGGCGTTAGGCGAAAGCTTGTCGAACCATGTCTGCCGAACAAAACACCCCGCTGCCGGCCGAAGCGGTCGGGCCGAATCAAGCCTTCGTACCTCCAGCGTCTTTGGTGGAGTTCATGGGGACCGGCTGGATCGACCGGCCGTCCGTGGCGCAGCCGCACCCGCAAGTGCAGCGGTTCGCCCAGCGGCGTGCCGCGCTTTCGCAAGCCTATCGCGGGACCCACGTGGTCGTTCCGGCCGGGCCCGAGCGCGTCCGCGCAAACGACACCTTCTTTAGATTTCGGGCGTCCAGCGACTTCGCATACCTGGTAGGCAACGGCGAACCTGGAGCCGTTCTGGTCCTCGAGCCCGACGGCGCGAGCCATCGCAGCCTGCTCTTCGTTCTCGATCACAATCGTGGAACGCCGGAGTTCTTTACCGACAGGCAGTCGGGAGAGCTCTGGGTCGGGCGCCATCGCGGGGTCGCCGAGAGCCAGATCTATTACGGAGTCGACGATTGCCGCTCGCTCAAACAACTGGCCGGTTACCTCGACGAACTGCGCGACGCGAACTATCCGCTGCGCGTCATGCGAGGCCACGACGAGGCGATCGATCGAGTCTTCGAGCGAAGCGACGGCGATGCGGAGCTGGCCGAGCGCCTCTCGGAGACGCGGCTGATCAAGGACGAGTACGAACTGGCCGAACTTCGCAAGGCGTGCGCCATCACCAAGGTTGCGTTCGAAGATGCCGCGCGCGCGATGCGCACGGCGCAGAGCGAACGCGCGATCGAAGCGGCGTTTTGGGGCCGCGCTCGCATCGAAGCCAACGACGTCGGCTACTTGACGATCGCGGCCGCCGGCGATCGCGCCTGCACGCTGCATTGGACTCGCAACGACGGCCGGCTATCGCCCGGCGATTTGCTTTTGCTCGACGCCGGCGTCGAATGCGATTCGCTCTACACCGCCGACGTTACGCGAACGCTTCCGATCTCGGGACGGTTTTCGTCCGAGCAGCGGACGATCTACGACCTCGTCTGGGAAGCCCAGCGCGTGGGCATCGAGGCCGTCGCACCCGGAGTCGACTTCCTGGAACCGGGCCGGCGGGCGGTGCGCGTGCTCGCGCAGGGGCTCATCGATCTGGGCATTCTCAAGGGTTCCCTCGACGAAGCGCTCGATCCCGAGCGGCTCTCGCACCGGCGCTACACGCTTCACGGCGTCAGCCACATGCTGGGCCTTGACGTTCACGACTGTGCGAACGCACGCGAAGAAGAGTACCGCTACGGACGGCTGCGCGAGGGCATGGTGCTCACCGTCGAGCCCGGACTCTACTTTCAGCCCGACGACGCAACCGTTCCGCAGCGCTTCCGCGGCATCGGCGTCCGCATCGAAGACGACATCGCCGTCACGAGCGGCGGTGCCGAAAACCTCTCCGCCGCGTTGCCCTCGAAAGCCGCCGACGTCGAGGGCTGGTTAGAAGAGCTCTGAGCTTCCCCAGATTCTGTAGTGGCTATGAGGTCGGCATGACGGAGGTGCCCGGCGGCATGGCCGTCGGCGGGATAGGGCCTGGCACCGGTGCCGATGCGCGCAAAGCGGCCAACTCGTCTTCGATGGGCCAACGGCCGAACGCTAAAATCACCATGACGACCAACGGGCCTACTCCAGGAACGAGGTTGAGCAGCGCGAGGGCCCCATTGTATCCGGCTTTCACGAATATCCGCCAATAGATGTAGACCGTAAAAGCCAGGATCGCAACTAAGACGATGCCGTAGCCGATAATCATCCCGCCGATGACGCTGGCGGCAGTCGCCGCAGCTGCCGAGTTATCGTTCATGTTCGAGAATCTCCATTCGTAGCAACGTTCGAGGACGAGATCGTGCCGACCGGCACGTCAATGTACCGTTCAACCTCGCGGCGGCGAGCCCCACCCAGATTGCAAATACGCGCCGTCGACGACGATCGCGGGCACGGTGGGATCGCCGGCACTGTAGGCCAACATTCGTTCGCGCGCTTTTCGATCGTTCTGAGCATCGTGGCGCTCGTACGTGGTCCCCTGCGAATCGTAGTAGGCCATGGCGCTCTTGCAATACGGACAACTTGGAGAGATATAAAGCTCCACCTTCGCGCCCGGAGGAAGGTGCTCTGCGTCGAACTGCACTGCCATGCCGCTGATCTTCGTACCGACACCGCTGGGGAACCTGCGAGACGTCACGCTGCGCGCGATCGACGTGCTGCGCCAGGCGGAGATCGTCGTCGCCGAAGATACGCGCGTCGCGCGAAAGCTGCTGCGGGCTTTGGAGATCGAAGTCCGGGAGATTTGGAGCTACCGCGAACAGAACGCGGCGCGCGTGACGCCGGGAATTCTCGAACGCGCGCGTACCGCGATCGTCGCCGTAACTACCGATGCCGGAATGCCGGGGGTCTCGGACCCGGGAAGCGATCTCGTCGCCGCGGCGCGGCGTGCCGGCGTCCCGATCGACGTTCTTCCCGGCCCCAGCGCCGCCACCAGCGTCGCGCTCTTGTCGGGTTTTTCGCTGCGGCGCTTTGTCTTCGAGGGATTTCCGCCGCGCGCCGTCGCGGCGCGGCGCGCGCGCTTTGCCGCCGCACTGCAATCGGATGCCACTTCGATATGGTACGAATCGCCGCAGCGAATTCGTGCTACAATGGCCGACCTCGCTGCGGTGGCCCCCGACGCGCAGGTGTTCGTCGTACGCGAATACACCAAGCTTCACGAACAACACTATTGGGGAAAGGCGGAAAGCGTGGCGACGGAGTTCGCCGATCCGCCCCGCGGCGAGGTGGCGTTCGCGATCGCCCCATATCGCGGCGCGACCGCGCCGCGCGACCCGAACGAAGACGTAAGCGGCGCCATCGACGCCCTGCTCGACCGCGGCCTGCGCGTGGGCGACGTAGCCAAGGAGCTGGCGGCACACGGCTTCGGCGACCGGCGCGAACTCTACGCCGCGGCCGCCGCGCGGAAGGCCGGGCGGAAAACATCGTTAAAACAGCAGTGAACCCTATGGAACGCCCGTATTACGTCACGACGCCGATCTACTACATCAGCGGAAACCCGCACATCGGCCACGCGTATACGACGGTCGTCGCGGACGTATTGGCGCGCACGGCACGCACGTTTCGCCCGACATTCTTCTTGACTGGAACCGACGAGCACGGCCAAAAGGTCGCCAACGCGGCCGCCGCAGCAGGCAAAACGCCCCAGGAGTGGTGCGACGAGTTGGTGCCGCGCTGGAAAGAGCTGTTTGCCGCGTATCACGTGAGCTACGACGACTTTATTCGAACGACGGAGCCGCGCCACGTAGAAAAAGTTCGCCGCGTCTTCGAGCGGCTGCGGGCCAGCGGCGACGTCTATCTCGGGAAGTACGAAGGCTGGTATTGCGTCAACGACGAGACGTTTTGGCTTGAATCGAAGCTGGTCGAGGGGCGCTGCCCCACGTGTGGTCGCGAGGTGCAGTGGATTTCGGAAGACGATTGGTTCTTTCGGCTCTCCGCGTATCGCGACCGGTTGCTGGAGCATTTCCGGGCGAACCCGCAGTGGGTTGGGCCGCGCAGCGTCTATAACGAAATGATGTCGATCCTCAACGAAGGTCTCGACGATCTGTCGATTTCGCGAACGAGTTTCGATTGGGGCGTTCCGATCGACGGCGGCGGCGTGATCTACGTCTGGCTGGACGCGTTGCTCAACTACATCACGGCGATCGGCTGGAGCGAGGACGACGCGCGTTTCAATACCTGGTGGCCGGCGCAAACCCAGTTGGTCGGCAAAGAGATCGCTCGATTTCACACGATCATCTGGCCTGCGATCTTGTGGGCCCTTGGGGAAAGGGCTCCCGATCTCGTCTTCGCGCACGGCTGGATCACGGTCGACGGACAGAAGATGGGCAAGAGCCTCGGAAACGCGGTCGATCCGTTTGCGTTGGCGCAACGGTTCGGCGCCGACTCGCTACGCTATTTCCTTCTGCGCGAGGCGCCTTTCGGCAGCGACTTTTCGTATTCAGAGGAGAAGATCGCGCAGCGGTACAACAGCGATCTCGCAAACGATCTCGGCAACCTCTTGCAGCGCACGCTCTCGATGCTCCAACGCTACCGCGACGGCGTTGTGCCGCCGCCGGCCGGTGCTTCGGACGCGCAGCTCGCCGGCCGGTTCGCGCCGCTGCCGATGACCGTTCGCGAGCGCATTCTCGATCTGCGATTTCGCGAAGCGCTCGAGGGCGTTTGGGAACTGGTTACGACCCTCAACCGCACGATCGACGAGCGTAAACCCTGGGCGCTCCATAAAGAAGGGCGTGCCGGCGAGCTCGATGGCGTGCTCTACGATCTCTGTGAAGGGCTGCGGTGGATTGCGATCCTCCTCCACCCCTTCATGCCGGAACGCACGAGCGAAATGTGGCAGCAGCTCGGCAAACCCGGCCGCCTCGATGAGGATTGGGCGTTGTCGCTGCAGTCGTGGGGCGGCCTCGCGCCGCGCACGGCGACGGCCCTGGCTGCGCCGCTCTTTCCACGCATCGAGCTGCTCGCACAAGCGTGATCGATACGCATTGCCACCTGCACGATCGCGCCTTCGAGGACGATCGTGCGGAAGTCGTCGAGCGCGCGCGGGAGGCGGGCGTTGGGACGATGCTTACCGTCGGTACCGATTTGGCCGACAGCCGCGCGGCCATCGAAACCGCACGGCGCTACGGGCTTTTCGCTGCCGTGGGCATTCATCCGCACGAAGCCGCGCCCGCACCGCGCGACCTCGTCGCCGAACTCTCGCCGCTCCTGTTGGAAGAGGGCGTCGTCGCAATCGGCGAGATTGGGCTGGACTACTACTACGATCGCAGCCCTCACGACGTTCAGCTCAACGTGATGCGCGAACAGCTTCGCATCGCCCGCGAGCGCTCGATCCCGGTGATCTTTCATCAACGCGACGCGTTCGACGATTTCACGCGGATCCTACGCGAAGAGTGGACGCCGGCGATGCGCGGCGTCGTGCACTGTTTTACCGGCACGCCGGCTCAAGCGCGCGTGTACTGTGACGAGTTCGGTCTGTTTCTGGGCATTGGCGGCGTCGTAACGTTTCCGAAGGCGGAATCCGTTCGCGACGCGGTGCGCGACGTGGGCATCGGAGGGCTCCTTTTAGAGACCGATTGCCCGTACTTGGCGCCGGTTCCCAAGCGCGGTAAACGCAACGAGCCGGCCTACATAACGCATACCGCCGGCAAGCTCGCGGAGCTGCTGGTGCTGTCGCTTGACGAGGTCGCCTCCGCCACTGACGCCAACGCCCTTACGCTGTTTGGTTTTTGAGGAGCCTCAAAAGCTCGAGCGCTCTGCCACGCGGTCTCGAGGCGCGAGCGAACTGCCGCGACAATCTCCGCGTTGCGCGTGTCGAGCCCCCAATCGGTGCCGTCCGTGCCGGGTGCGGCGATCGTCGCGTTGGCTGAACCGAGCCACGCGGAATCGCCGGCGACCGCGAGCTTCTCCGAGTCGTCGCAGACGCGAACGCTGACGCCGTCGTGCACCAGCGCCTCGATGACTTCGCGCTCGTGCACGTTTCCCGAGAGGTCGCGCGCCGACACGAGCAGCCTCGGGCCGGCCCCGGCGAGGGCGGCTTGCCGAAGCTCGCTATAAACTTTGTTGCAGCAGCCGAACGATTCGCTCTCGACAATCACGCGATCGGCGCTGCTCGTGCTTGCAATCAGTTCACCTTCGCGCGCCAGCGCTTCGTGCTTGATCATTGGAATCGTCGCGGCCTCGGCCGGGTCGTCGACCCGCAGCACGAGATCGCCGGGACGCCAGTTCTTCTCGTCGAGATAGAGCGTGCCGTCCACGGTAAGCGCTTTGGCGTGAAGCATGTGCCCCAGCGTCACCGTCGCGCCGGCCGCGCGAAGCTGGTCGGCGATATTGCGATTTTCCTTCGCTAAGTGGGGATTGTTGAACGGCCGGCCCTCGAGGTGAACGGTTACCACGGCGCCACGGCACGCGGCAGCCTCAACGGCCCGTAATGCCGGGCCAAAAACCGTGTATGCCGCAAAATCGATCCGGCGGGCGCCGCGCAGGGCCCCGCAGACTTCTCCCATCGAGCTCAACTCCGCCACGGCGTAGGCCCATCACGACGCCGGCGGTCGATGGCTAGTCTTGCGGGGGGAGAGCGGCGCGACACTTGGAAGCAGCCGTATCTGCAATGAACTCCACCACAAAGGAGCCTGCCCGCAGCGGAACCGAGCGCAGCGACGCGCAGTCGAAGGGCGCCTTCGTCCGCGAGATGTTCGCCCGCATCGCACCGCGCTACGACCTGGCGAATCGGATGATGACCGGGGGCCTCGACGAGCGCTGGCGCCGCCGGGCCATCAAACTGCTCGCACCGCCCCCTCACGGGCAAATTCTCGATCTTTGCTGCGGTACGGGCGATTTGGTCTTCGGGCTGCTGCGGAGCGACCCGACGTTGGAGGTCACCGGCATCGACTTCTGCCGCCCGATGCTCGACCGGGCGGAGGCGCGCGCCCCGAAGGCGGCCCGAGGCGACGCGCGATTCCTCGAAGGTGACGTCATGGCAATGCCCTTCCCCGATGAAGCCTTCGACGGCGCGACCATGGGCTTTTCGTTGCGCAACGTGGTGGACGTCGATGCGACGCTCCGCGAGGTCCTGCGTGTTCTTCGGCCGGGCGCGAGCTTCGTCAACCTCGACGTCAGCAAAGCGCCGAACAAACGCTTCAAGCAGTTTTTCGACCTCTATTTCTACCGCGTCGTCCCGGTGTTAGGTGGAATCGTCGGAGGCTCGCGTGAGGCGTATCGCTATCTGCCGAACTCGCTGATTCACCACCCCAACGCGCCGGAGCTGCGCGAGCGGTTTACTCGCGCCGGGTTTGCCGACGCCGGCTACCTGCCGCTGGTGGGGGGCACGATCGCCATTCATTACGGGCGGCGGCCATGAGTCTCGTTCGGCCGTCTTCGAGCACCGACGACGATTTGGAAGCGCTCGTCGAGCTTTTCTTTCGCGAGCGCTTCTCGACCGACAACCCGATCATTACCGAAGCGGTCAAACGAATGCTGCGCGCCGGCGGCAAGCGATTGCGTCCCCGCATCACGTTGCTTGCCGCGGCAGCCTGCGGCGGAAATCCGGTCGAGCATCTTCACCTTGCCGCGTACATGGAGCTGATTCACGTCGCGACGCTGATTCACGACGACGTCGTCGACAACGCGCAGACCCGGCGCGGGGTCAACGCCACGGCGGTGGATTATGGCAATCGGGTGAGCGTACTGGCCGGGGATTATCTCTTCGCGTGGATCTTCAAAAACGTGACGCTCAACTATCCGCATCCCGTCCCACACGTGCTCTCCGCGACACTGGCCGAAATCTGCGACGGCGAGGTGCTGCAGCTGCAGGCGCTGGGCAACCTCGACCTTACGCTCGAGACGTACGTTGAGATCGCGCGCAAGAAGACGGCGTCGCTCTTTGCGGCCTCCGCTCAGTGCGGCGCGGTCATGGGGGGGGGCGGCCCGGCTGACATCGCCGCGCTGCTCGCCTTCGGCGAAGCGTTCGGCATCGCGTTCCAGATGAAGGACGACCTGTTGGACGTGACGGCGGACGAACGATCGCTCGGCAAGCCCGCCGCAAACGATTTGGTTGAGCGCAAAACGACTATTCCGCTCATCGCCGCGCTGGCATCGGGGGACGGCGATTTTCGCGCGGAAGTACGCCGCTTCTACGAGGAAGGCCGCAACGACGCCATCCCCGCAGTCGTGCTCGGGATCGAGCGCGAGGGCGGCCTGCGCGCGACCCGCGCGCAAATCGCGCTTTACGTGGACCTCGCCAAGCAAGCGCTGGAGCCGATTGCCTCGAGCGCGGCGAAAAAAGACCTCGCACAGCTTACCGACGCCCTCCTATACTAGAGGGCGAAAGGGAATCGATATGACGCTACACCCACTTCTCGCCATAATCGACGCGCCGATCATCATCGGCATCCTCGTCGTTGGAGCGCTGCTCTTCGGAGCCGACAAGCTCCCGAAGCTCGCGCGCAGCGCCGGGCAGGCGAAGAAAGAGTTTCTGATGGGCCAAGTCGAGGCGGACGAGGCTGCCGCGAAGGCGCGCGAGGAAGCCCGGATTCGAGCGGCGACGGCGCAGGCCGACGTCATGGATAACGTCGAGGCCGGCACGTACTCCGGTGAAGCCGTTCCGCAGCCGACGCCCGGCAAAGGGACGCTCAGTTCTTAGCGAAGACCGGACGCCCAACGAGGCGACCTGGGATCAAAAGGAGATGCCGATCACGGAGCACCTGAGGGAGCTCCGTAATCGTCTCTTGATCTCGATTGCAACCGTCGGCGTTATCGCCGTGGTGCTCTTCTGGCCCTCGCAGTACGTGATTCGCTCGATGATGCGCCACTATTTCGGCGGATTGGAGCTTCACGCGTTCGGGCCCGCCGACGTCATTCTTACCGAGCTCAAATTCTCGGTCGTCGGCGGAATCGTCATCGGCCTGCCGGTGCTCTTGACGCAGCTTTGGCTCTTCGTCGTGCCGGCCGTCCATCCGCGCACGCGGCGAATGGTGTATTCGTTCGTCGTGCCGTCGGTGCTGCTGGCCGCGTTGGGTCTGGCGTTCGCGCACTTCGTCGTGATTCCACGGGTGATTGCGGCGTTGTTGCAAATCACCGATGCCGTGGCGACGCCGACCTTCGGTGTTGCATCGACGTTGAACTTCGTCATCGTGTTGTTGGCGCTCTTCGCCATCATCTTCCAAACGCCGATCGTTCTGATTGGGCTGGCGCGGCTCGGCATCGTGAGCGCTTCCACGCTGATGCATTACCGGCGCCATGCGATCTTCGGGTTTTTCGTCGCCGGCGGACTCGCCGCGCCCGACGGAAATCCGGTTACGATGGCGCTGTTGGCCGTACCCATGTACTTGCTCTATGAGATTTCGATCTGGATCATCGTCCCGCTGGAACGGCGCTGGAGACGGTCGTGACGGCTGCGGCGCGAGGGCTCTATGCCGATTTCATACGAACCTTCGGCAGCGTACTTTTCGCCGTTTGCCTGTTCCTGGTTTGGGGCGTACTCACGCTGCTCGGCGTCGTCATCGATCAGGGGCGGGACCCGAGCGACTATTTTGCGGCGTACGCGGCCCCCATCGCACGCGCGATCTTGCGTCTGAACCTCGACAACGTCTATCACTCGCCGTGGTACGTCGGCATCATCGGGTTGATCCTTACGTCGCTGGCCGTCTGCACGTTCAAGCGAGTCATTCCCGCACGGCTCCCGGTCTTGCGCCCGGTCAAGATCGACGCCATTCCGCTCCACGCGCGCATCGAGACCGCGGGCGATGCCGACGCCGTGCGAAGCCGGCTCGCCGCTTTCTTTACGTCTCGCGGCTGGCGCGTTCGGGAGAGAGTATTCGGGGGCACCGAGTGGAGCTTCGCCGATAAACACAACTGGGCACGGCGCGGCGTGCTGGTGGCGCATGCCGGCTTCGTGATTCTCGCGGCGGGCACGACGCTCTACTGGGCCCGGGGCTTTTCGGGCGAACTCGCGCTCCTCGACGGGCAAACCTCGCAGGTCGCAAAAACGGGTGCCGTCATCCGGCTCGACGACTTCGCCTATCGCATCGCGCCGACGCAAACAAAGAGCGGAATGGTCTACCAGCCTGTCGACTACGTTTCGCAGGTTACCGTTAGCGGCAAAGACGGGGTTGCCAAGCACATGACCGTGCGCGTCAACCATCCGATCGATGTTGACGACACGCTCTACTACCAGGCGAGTTACGGCTTTGGGATGCGGTTTGCGATCACGCATAATGGACGGCGCGACGCCGCGCTCTCGGGCCGCACGCTGCTGGAAGGCGATTCGTTCGACATTCCCGGAACGCAGCGCAGCGTTCTCTACGAGCGTTTCGCGCCGACGGTCGACAAGCAAAGCGGCATGCCCACCGCCGACCCTCGCGTCAACAATCCCGCCGTCGTGTTGGGAGTCTCGCAAGCCGGTGCGCCGGTTGGAGAGGCGCTCGTGCCCCTGAGGACGTGGATCGACCTCGGTGACGGCTGGCGGCTCGTGCCGCAAAAGTACGTGATGTACAGTGGATTTCAGTATCGCCACGACCCCGG
>JBEKRW010000052.1:0-11864 GCA_049517595.1 Candidatus Cybelea sp.
AACGGCAAGGGTTGCCTGCGGCACGGGCATCAACGTCCACCACTTAGCCGGTGCTGCAACCGAAATCGAGCCACCTCCGGCCTTCTGCGACGAGGTCGCGCCGGTCGATCGCGCCCAGTTGCTCGCCGCAATCTTGCGTGCCTACGACGCAATGCTGGCGATGCTCGACGATCCGGCTGGCGTTACCCGCGCTTGGGAAGTTGCCGCCGAGATACCCGGACGGCGATATCGATTCGCCAAAGACGACGGGCGAGAGCCTTTTGAGGCGACGGCGCAGTCGCTCGAAGAAGGCGGCGGCCTGCGGGTGATTCGCGACGATGGAAGCCGCGAAACGGTCGAGATGGCGGACGCGCGGGTCTTACGTTAGGAACTGCGCGCGCGGGCGAGGCGGCGGTCGCAAATCTCGCAGAAGTGCGGCATTTTGTTGTCCGTCTCGAAGATGGAGTTGGAGTAGTACATCGCGCAGCGCGCGTTGTAGCAATGCTTGAGCCCGAACGTGTGCCCGAGTTCGTGGACGCACTCTTTGAGCGTCCGCTGGAAGAGCACGTTGAAATCGCTGGCTTCGCCGTAAAAATCCGAGCGAAGGCGATGCACGGAGACTACCGCGATGGCCTGCGCCTCATCGGCGTCGCCGAAGACAAACCGGTGCGACGTTTTGTACAGGTCGAAATCGGTGATCGCCAGCACGGCGGCTCCGGGCTCCGGGTGCGCCCGCTGCACCTTGCTCATCAGCGTGGAGACGAAAAGCTGACCGCGCGTCGCATTGAGGGTGCTGCGCGGCACTACCAGCGATCGTTCGACACGCGCGCCGGCGATGAAGCGTTCCTCGAGGCAGGGGGCGAGACGGTCCAAGAATACATGGTCGACAGTGTTGATCGGCACGATGCGGATATCGCAATCCATCTCGGAAGGCTAGGGTTCTCGACGAAAATCTAGGTGACCTGCGGCGCGGGTGTCGAAGTCGTCTCGGTGATCGTCGGAGTCGGCCTCGACGTGGCGCAGGTATCGCGTTATCGGTTCGGCGAGCGCGAGCTCGCGTGGTTCGCGCGCAAAGTCTATACCGAGCGCGAAATGGCCTACGCCATGCGCAAGCGCAACTGGGCGGAACGGCTCGCGGGATTCTATGCCGCCAAGGAGGCCACGCGCAAGGCCTTCGGCCACGCGATTCCGTGGCGCAGCGTCGGCGTCGGGCACGAGCGCAGCGGTAAGCCCGTCATCGAGCTGTTCGGTTGGGCCGAACGCCTGCCGCGCGAGCGCGGCGTGCGCGCGATCCATCTTACGATAACGCACAGCGCCGAGATCGCCGCCGCGGTCGTGATCTTAGAATCATGATCTACGTCCTCACGCCCGAGCAGATGCGCGCCGTCGATAGCGCGGCCGTCGAGCAGGCCGGCGCGAATAAGCTGATGCGCAACGCTGGGCGCAGGATTGCGAAGCGCTTAAGAGCGATGGCGAAACCCGGCGCGAGAATCGTCGCCTTTGCCGGGCCGGGCAATAACGGCGGCGACGCGTTCGCGGCGCTCGCCGAGCTGGCGCCGGAGTACGACTGCACCGTCGCCGCCGATCCGGCAGCGCAGGGATCCGAGGCGCGCGACGCGGCGCGCGCTCGCGCGAAAAAAGCTGGAGTCTCCATCGTTGGGCTACCGTCGGATGAGGACGAAGCTCGCGCGCTCCTCGAGAACGCCGTTGGCGTGGACGGAATGTTCGGAACCGGCGCGCGGCTGCCGCTGCCGGAGGCTTATCGGCATCTCTCGCGCGCGCTCGACGGGCGAGAGTGCGCGGTGCTGGCAATCGATATTCCCAGCGGCATCGATGCGCTCACTGGCGCCGTAAGCGACGACGCGGTGCGCGCGACGGTCACCGTGACGCTGGCCGCGGCGAAGCCCGGCCTCCTGCTGGAGCCCGCGCGCGAATATGCCGGGGAGTTGTGGTACGCAGAGATCGGGATAGACGAGGCACTGCTCGCCGCGGAACCGCGCACGTTCGCTACGCTCGATAACGCAGAGTTTATGAATCTCTTGCCGCGGCGCGCGGCCGATACCGATAAGCGTGCGGCCGGTGCACCGCTGATCATCGCCGGGTCGGCGCAGTTTCCAGGGGCGGCGGTCCTCTGCGCTCGTAGCGCAGCGCGCGCCGGCGCGGGTTACGTTACCGTCGCTACCCCGAGTTCTGCGGCCGGCACCTTGCGCGTGCACCTCGTGGAGCAAGTCGTCGTGGCCCTTTCCGACGACGTGCAACCCGAGGCGCTCGCTGCGGAGCTGCTCGACATTTCGAAGCACAACGGCGCCGTCGCGATCGGCCCCGGGTTAGGGCTCGACGATCGCACCGGCGACGTCTTCCGGCTTTTTCTCGAAAAAAACGAGCTGCCGGTCGTCGTAGATGCGAGTGGCCTCTTCCACCTGAGCAAACACCTCGATCTGCTGCGCGGCAAGCCCTGCGTCGTGACGCCGCACGCCGGCGAGTTCGCGCGGCTCTCGGGGCGCGGCACGATCGCTCCGGGCACCCGCGTCGAACGCATTATGGAGTTCGTCGACCGCACCGGCATCACGACGTTGCTCAAAGGTTCCGACACGCTCGTCTACGACGGCACGACCGTTCACATCAATTCCACGGGCACCAATGCCTTGGCGACGGCGGGAACCGGCGATGTGCTCACCGGCATCATCGCAACGCTGCTCGCCCAGGGCCTCTCACCGGTTGACGCCGCGCGCGCCGCTGCCTATTGGCACGGCTTGGCGGGCCAGCGTGCCGCGGAAGAACGCCGCATCGGCGTGGTGGCCGGCGACGTGATCGACGCGCTCGGCGCAGCCCTTCCAGGCTAGGAGGCTTTGGTCGCCGCCGGTTTCTTCTTGCCCTTTTTGCGCTTCATCACGCGTTTTGTGTCGGCATCTTCTAGTGCGGCGTGCCTCGCTTGGGATTTTCTAATGAGGTCTCTGGGTAGCGCAACGATTTTGCTGAGGGCCTTTCTGAGGCGCGCGAATGGACCCGAGCGCTTCTTCTTGCGGCGCTTCTTTGCATTTGCCATCCGCTACGCCGCACCGAGTGCTGCGATAAGGGGCGCAACAAAGTTGCGCACGCGTGTGGCGGCGTCTTGCGCGCGCGTGCCGGCGTAAGAATCGATCAACGCACTGCCCACGACGATTGCGTCGGCGAGCGACCCGACGTCGCGTACGTCTTGCGGACGGCTCATCCCAAAGCCGACGGCGAGCGGCTTATTCGTTAGTTCGCGCAGCGAGGCCAACTGACGGCGCAGCGGCGCGAAATCCGGGGCGTGGCCGGCGCCGGTGACGCCGAGCCGCGAAACGACGTAAACGAAGCCGGTTGCTGCGCCGGCGATGCGCGCCGCGCGCTCGTGCGGCGTCGAGGGCGCGACGAGCAGCGGCATCGCCAATCCGCGCGCCGCCAGCGCGGCACGCAGCTCCGCGCTCTCCTCGAGCGCGACGTCGGGAACGATCGCGCCGGCGATCCCGGCTGCCGCCGCTTCGCTCGCGAACCGTTCGACGCCGAACTGATAGACCGGATTGTAGTACGTAAAGAGCACGATCGGCGCGCACCGCTCGCGGCACTCCCGTGCAAGCGCGAGCACGCCGCGAAGATGCGTCGCGCCGCCGAGCGCACGCTGACCGGCCGCGGCAATAGTCGGCCCGTCGGCGAGCGGGTCGCTGTAAGGGACTCCCAACTCGATTACATCGGCGCCGGCGGAGCTCAATTCCAATAGAATGGCTTCGGTCGTTTCGAGATCGGGGTCCCCCGCCATCACGTACGGTACGAACGCCAAGCGTTTCTCGCGGCGCGCTCGCGCGAAAACGTCGTCTAATGTCATGAACCAGGAGTTCCTTGCAAAAGATCACGAGGGATTTTTGATCGAATCGAGGCGCGATGAGGGAGCAATGCCGTAGCGTTGTGACCGAAGAGCAACGAAGAGTCGAGCAAAAAGACCCGTGAGATTTTGTAAGTGAACTCCTGGTTCATGACACTAGCATCGCCCGATGTCTTTGTCGCCTCGGCCACTGAGATTCACCAGAATCAAATCGTCCGCGCCGCGCTGCGCTGCAAGTTTGCGCGCGAAGGCGATCGCGTGCGCGCTTTCCAGCGCCGGGACGATTCCCTCGGAACGCGCGAAGCCGTGGAAGGCTTTGACGGCTTGCGCATCGGTAACGTTCACGTACGTGGCGCGCCCGCTCTCTTTGAAGAACGCGTGCTCCGGCCCGACACCGGGATAGTCGAGACCGGCGCTGATGGAGTGCGTTTCGCGCACTTGGCCCTCGGGGCTCTGGAGCAAATAGGAGCGCGAGCCATGCAAGACGCCGACGCTTCCCGCCTGCAACGACGCGGCGTGCTCTTCGCCGTCCAGGCCTTTGCCGCCGGCCTCCACACCCCAGAGCTTCACCTCGGCGTCGTCGACGAACCCGGCAAAGATGCCCATTGCGTTGCTGCCGCCGCCCACGCAGGCGATCACATCGCTGGGCAAACGTCCGTAGCGCTCCAAGGTCTGACGGCGCGCTTCGATACCGATGATCTTTTGGAACTCCCGCACCATAAACGGATAAGGATGCGCCCCAACTACGCTGCCGATCACGTAGAACGTATCCTCGACGCGTTGCGCCCAGACGCGAAAGGCTTCGTTGGTCGCATCTTTGAGCGTCTGCGTTCCGCTGGTTACCGCGTGCACGTTTGCACCGAGCAGACGCATCACCTCAACGTTGAGCGCTTGCCGCTCGATGTCGCGTGCGCCCATATAGACGTCCACCGGCAAGCCGAACTTCGCTCCGACGGTCGCCGTTGCAACGCCGTGCTGCCCCGCCCCGGTCTCCGCCAGCAGCCGGCCCTTGCCCATGCGCCGCGCGAGCAGCGCCTGACCGACGGTATTGTTGATTTTATGCGCGCCGGTATGATTGGTATCTTCGCGCTTCATCACCAGCGGCACGGATGAAACGTCGGCGGCGTACCGTTGCGCGCGGTAAATCGGCGACGGGCGGCCGACGAAGTCGCGGAGCACCGCGTGATATTCGTCCCAAAAGGCCGGATCGGCAAAGGCCGATGCCATCGCTCGTTCGAGCTCGTCGAGCGCGGCGATCAGAACTTCGGGAACGAAGCGCCCGCCAAACTCGCCAAAATAACCGCGCGCGTCGGGTGCGCTCATGCGCCGCGCACCGCTTCCACGAAGGCCCGCATCTTTGCCGCATCCTTTTGGCCGCCGCTCTCGATGCCGGTGCGGACATCGACGCCGAACGGATGCGCGCGCCGCACGCATTCGGCCACGTTGCCGGGCGAAAGACCGCCCGCAATGACGACCCGCCGCGTAGCGACGATCGAAACGATCTGATTCCAGTCGAAGGTGCGGCCGGTGCCGCCGGCCATGCCATCCTGGCGCGCGTCAAAGAGCACGAAGGCCTCCGGATAGCGTTCGCAGCGCTGCTGCACCAGCGTCGTGCGATCGTCGATGTGGATCGCTTTGATCGCGCGCTCGCCGTAGCGCCCGACGAATTCCGGCGTCTCGTCGCCGGAAAACTGCAGCAACGCGTTTGGAAAGAGCTCGCGCACCGCATCCACGTCCGCTTTCGCCGGGTTCACGAAGACCGCAACCGGTGCAATCGCCGGCGGCACGCGCCGCGCGATTTCTGCGGCCGCCTCAAACGAGATGCGACGCGGCGACGGCGCGAAGATCATGCCGAACGCATCGGCCCCGGCTTGCGCGGCCATCGTAACGTCGCCCAGCGACGTGCAGCCGCAAAACTTGATCCACGCGTCAGCCATGCGAGCCCATCGTTTTCGCGCATTCGAAGGTCTGCCATGCGGCGCCGCTGTGCAGCAGAGCCCGCGCGCGCTCGAATGCCGCCGGAAGCTCGCTTTCGACGCCGATAACGTAAAAGACGACGGCTGCGTTGAGCGCCACGACGTCGGCAGCGGCGCTGCGGGCACCGTGCAAGATTTCGACGAAAGCATCGCGGCAGACGCCGACCGAGCCGCCAACCGGAGTGCCCAAGTTCCCGGCGATGCCGAACTCCGACGGCTCGAGGCGCCATAAGTGCGCCCTCTCTTCGTCGAAAGAATAGATGAGCGTCGGCGCATCGCCGGCCACCTCGTCGATGCCGCTGCAGCCATGCACGACCGCTCCGCGACGTACGCCCAGCGCGCGCAAGGCGGGACCCACGCGCTCGACGAGTTCCTCCCGCGCAACGCCGACGACCTGATGCGTGGCGCGCGCCGGATTGGTCAACGGACCCAGCAGGTTGAAGATCGTTCGTACGCCCAGCTCGCGGCGAACGCCGGCGGCGTTGCGCATCGCCGGATGGTAGCGTGGCGCGAACATGAAGGTGAAGCCGCACTCGCGCAGCATCGTCGCGGCAAGCTCCGGCGCAACCTCGATTGGAAATCCGGCCGACTCCAGCACGTCGGCGCTGCCGCATGCGCTCGACGCCGCCCGGTTGCCGTGCTTGGCGACGGGAACGCCGGCCGCCGCGACGACCAGGGCCGCCATCGTCGAGATATTGATCGTGTTGGCATGATCGCCGCCCGTCCCCACGACGTCAACGACCATCGGCAGGCCGTGCTCGACGCGGAGGCTGCGCTCGCGCATCGCGCGCGCAGCGCCGACGATCTCGTCGACGCTTTCGCCTTTGTACGCGAGCGCGGTCAGAAGCCCGCCGGCCTGGATCGGCGTAAGGCTCGCGTCCATGATCTCGCCGACGAACGCGGCCGCCTCGTCGGCCGAGAGATCCTCTCCGCCCAGCACCCGACGCAGGAGCGGTGCGAACTCAGCCACGCAGAAAGTTTTCGACGATTTGTTCGCCGCTTTCGCTGAGCACCGACTCGGGATGAAACTGAACGCCGTGGACCGGCCGGTCCCGATGCGCGATGCCTTGAACGACGCCGTCGTCGCTGCGCGCGGTGACGCGCAACGTTGCGGGAATCGTCGACGGATCCAAGCAGAGCGAATGGTAACGCGTCGCCGTTAGCGGCGACGGCAGGCCGGCGAAGACGCCGCTGCCGTCGTGCTCGATGCGGGAGGTCTTGCCGTGCATCAAACGCGGCGCGTGCGTCACGGTCGCCCCCAGAACTTCGCCGATCGCCTGTAAGCCCAAACAGACGCCCAGGACGGGCATTCCTCGCTCGATTGCCGCGCGCAATACCGCCATCATCCGGGGCGCATGCTCGGGCCGGCCCGGCCCCGGACCGACGACCAGCGCGTCGTAGCGCTCGAGAATCGCGGGCTCGAGCCGCGGGTCGTCGTTGAGTAGAATGTCGGGCGCAATGCCGCGCGACGCGAGCAGATGCACGACGTTGTAGCTGAAACTATCGAAGTTATCGACGAACAGCACTCGGCGCGCCTGCGTCACGACGGCGCTCCGAGCACCGCGCGCGCGATGCGCGTCTTGTGCAAGACTTCTTCGTACTCGGCAACGGCTTCGGAGTCGGCGACGATGCCCGCCGATGCTTGCCACCAGGCGCGCTGCCCGTGCACGTGAATGCTTCGCAGCGTGATGCAAGAATCGAAGTCGCCGCCAAACGACCAGCGGCCGATGCTGCCGGCGTAAAAGCCGCGCGTCACCGGCTCGAGATCGTCGATGAGCTGCATCGCGCGCAGCTTCGGCGTGCCCGTCACCGTGCCCGCCGGGAATCCCGCGCGGAACAGATCGAGCGCGTCGCGATCGGGACGAAGTTGGCCGACGACGTTGGAAACGATGTGCATCACGTGGCTGTACCGCTCGATCTGCAGCAGTTCGTCGACCCTGACGCTGCCGTATTCGCAGACCGAGCCCAAGTCGTTTCGCCCGAGATCGACGAGCATCACGTGCTCGGCGCGTTCCTTTTCGTTGGCGAGCAGCTCCTGGGCAATCCGCGCGTCTTCCTCGTCGTCGTGCCCGCGCGTCCGCGTGCCCGCGAGCGGACGCAAACGCGCCCGGCGTCCTTCCAAACGCACGAGAAATTCGGGTGACGCGCCCAACAGCTGCCCGAACTCCGTGTCAACGTAGAACATATACGGCGACGGATTGTAACGCCGCAGCGCGCGATAAAGATCGAAGGCTTGACCTTCGAGCTCCGCCTCGAAGCGGATTCCCAACTGCAACTGATAGACATCCCCTTCGAAGATTCGCCGCTTCACCTCGGCGACTAGTTCGAGGTAGCGTTCGCGATCGAGCGACGCCAAAACGTGCCCCGTCGCGCGCAGCGGCCCCGGAAACGCCGGCCTTGCGGCGAGCAGCCGCTCGAGGTACCCGTCGATCCGGCGTTCGAGCACGTCTTCGGCGCCGCCGCTCGTCCAGATCGTCAGCAGATCGGTGAAGTGATCGAAGATCAGCCAGGTTGCCGGAATCGCGACGTAGGCTCCCGGCATCGCCGGTTCCGACGGCGCTCGAGCCGGCAGCCGCGCATCGGGGCGCGCGGCGTCGTACGAAAACGCCAGCAACGCACCGCCGAGCGCGCCGCCGGGCGTCGCGATCCGGTGCTCGCCAACGAACGCGCGCACGCGAGCGTACAGTTCGGCGTTGGCTTCAAACTCGGCGGCCGCGAGATAATCGAGACCGATAAAAGAGTAGCGTGAGATCCGCCCACCGCTCTCCACGCTTTCCAAAAGGCACGCGGCCGCGGGATTCGCGAGCGCGCGATAGGCGCCGATCGGCGTCAAAACGTCGGCCGGCACGACTCGCACGGCGGTGGCGGTCATGCGAGGTCCTTGGCCAGGCTCAGGATGACGCGCAAAGCGGATTCGTCGAGAATGTTGATGCCGAGTTGTTCGGCTTTGGTCAACTTGCTTCCGGGTTCGCTGCCCGCCACCAGATAATCGGTCTTCTTACTCACGGCGGCGGTGACTTTGCCGCCCGCGGCGACGATCATCTCCGCCGCTTGCTCGCGCGTGAGGTTGGGCAGGGTTCCCGTCAGCACGAAGTTCTTGCCGCTCAACGCTCCGGCCGCTTTAACGCGTTTGGGCGCGGTCATTACGACGCCGGCTTCGCGTAAACGCTCGATCATGTCGCGATTGGGCTGCTGTTTGAAAAACAGGACGACGCTGCGCGCCACCTCGGGCCCAATGCCCTCACTCTGCTGCAACGTCGCCTCGTCGGCATCGGCGATCGCGTCGATCGTCCCGAAATCGTCCACCAAGATCTGCGCCGTCTGCGTTCCGACAAAACGCATACCTAACCCAAAGAGCAAGCGGGCGGGCCCGCGCTGCTTCGACGCTTCGATATTGCGCATGAGGTTTTCGATGCTTTTCTTTCCCATTCGGGGAACGTCTGCAAGCGCTTTTTCGTTCAACTTAAAGGTGTCGGCGATGTCACGCACCAGATTGAGCTCGGTCAACTGTTGCGCCAAAACATCGCCGATACCCTCAATGTCCATCGCGCCGCGCGAGGCAAAGTGGCGCAGGCGCTCGTAGGCCTGTGCCGGGCAGGCCGCATTGGTGCAACGCGACATCGCTTCGTCCGGGGGATGGTCGACGTCGGAGCCGCAGACGGGGCAGCGCTGCGGCATTTTAAATTTGCGCTCGCCGCCGGTTCGTTCGGAGACGACGGGGCCGACGACGCGAGGTATCACGTCGCCGGCGCGCGTCACGAGCACCGTGTCGCCAATCCGGATATCGTTGTTCTTGATGTAGTCCACGTTGTGCAGCGTCGCGCTCTTAACCGTAACGCCGCCAATCTGCACGGGGGTTAGTACGGCGCTCGGGTTGAGAGTTCCGGTGCGCCCGACCGTGATCGCGATATCGACGAGCTTGGTGCGGGCTTCGCGCGGTTTGAACTTAAACGCGATCGCCCAGCGCGGATCCCGCGCTACGACGCCCAGGCGCTCCTGCTGCGCGAAATCGTTCACCTTGACGACCACGCCGTCGATCTCGTAGTCGAGCGAGTCGCGTTCCCGTTCGAAGTTCGTGCAATACTCGATCACGTCGTCGAGTGTCGCAGCTCGCCGGACGTGCGGATTGACGGGAAAGCCGAGTGCTCGCAAACGCTCGAGCGCGTCCCACTGCGTCGTTGGAGCCGACCGATCGCCTTGGTCAATCACAAGCTGATAGGCAAAAAACGAGAGCCGGCGCTTCGCCGTGAGCGCCGGGTCGATTTGTCGCACGCCGCCCGAAGCGGCGTTGCGCGGATTCGCAAACGCCGCCGAGCCGTCGCGTTCGCGTTCGCTATTGAGCCGCTCGAAATCGCTCTTGCGCAGATACACCTCGCCCCGGGCCTCAACGAACTGCGGCACGCTTCTTGTCGCGCGCAATCGCAGTGGAATCGTCTTAATCGTTCGCAGATTGGCGGTCACGTCTTCGCCGACGCGTCCGTCGCCGCGCGTTCCCCCGCGCCCCAGCGAGCCGTCGCGGTAGTCGAGTGCGATCGCGAGGCCGTCGATCTTGGGTTCGCAGACGTACTCGACGGCGGCGCCGGCGAGCTTTCGGGCGCGCTCGTCAAACGCGCGCAGCTCGTCGACTGAAACCGCGTTCGCTAAGCTGAGCATCGGACGCGCGTGCTCGTACGGTGCAAACCGCTCCGAGGCCACGGCGCCCACGCGTTGCGTCGGCGAGTCGGGCGTCAGCAGCTCGGGGTGCTTCCGTTCCAGCTCGACCAGCTCGCGCAGAAGCGCGTCGAACTCCGCGTCGGTTATCTCCGGTTCGTCGAGCGCGTAGTAGCGGTAGTTTGCCTCTTCGATCTGCGCGCGCAGCTCATCCGCCCGAGCGGCTCGACTAGCCATACCACCTGATTGCGCCGCGGCGCCGCAGCATCCTCGGCGCGCATCAGCTCGCGATTCAGACTTTTTTCATCACCCTGGCGTAGGCTCTGCGGCATTGTCCCTCTCCGATCTCCAAGGAGAACCGACTGTGCGTTTTATTCAATCAGTTACACTTGCCGCCGCTGCCGCTGTGGCCTTCTCAGCCGCTCCGGCCATGGCGAACGGGTACAGCGGCAGCTGGCCGGTCACCATAACGAACTCCCAGTTCAGCAACGGCACGGGCTGCCTGTCGTTCAAGGGCTATGGCCGCGCCGGCCAGGCATCGCTAGTCTTTGGCAACCAGAAATACTCTTACGGCTCGTTCATAGTCGTCGGCGACCTCCTCGTGGCGAATATCACCGAGCCGCTGTACGGGCAAAACGGCGCGTTGATGTTCATGGCCCACGCAAGCCACGGTCATATCGGCAAGGGCGCCTACGAAAATATCGAAGGCGGGTCAAACTTCGACTACGGTACGTTGGCTTTCGGCACGAAGAACGGCTGCTAGCGGGGGAGGTTAAGCTTCGACCGGGACGCGACCGGTCTCCGCCAGGTCGCGAAGAACCAGCAGGTTCTCTTGTTCGATCCGATCGAGTTCGGCCGCATCGGGACGATGATGCCCGACGGCCCGCTGATCGCGCAAAACCGGAACGAGGTACGCGCCGGTAAATGAGCTTTCGTTTTGCGCCACCTCTTCGGGCGTCCCGGTTGCTACGACGGTTCCTCCCCGGTCGCCGCCTTCGGGCCCGAGGTCGATCAGGTAATCCGCGGTCTTAATGACGTCGAGGTTGTGCTCGATTACGAGCACGGTATTACCCATTTTGACCAGGCGTTCGAGCACTTCGAGAAGTTTGTGGATGTCGGCGAAGTGCAATCCGGTCGTCGGTTCGTCGAGCACGTAGAACGTGCGTCCGGTCGACCGCCGTGACAGCTCGGTTGCAAGCTTGACTCGCTGGGCTTCGCCGCCCGAGAGCGTTGTCGCCGGTTGACCCATCTTGATGTAGCCGAGGCCCACGTCGCAGATCGTCCGCAGCTTATTGTGAACGCGCGGAATGCTGACGAAGAACTCGTTGGCTTCATCCACGCGCATCTCCAGCACGTCGGCGATCGTCTTCCCTTTATCTTTCACCTCGAGAGTCTGCGCGTTATAGCGGCGTCCCTTG
>JBEKRW010000053.1:0-11796 GCA_049517595.1 Candidatus Cybelea sp.
GATTCGCACCATCGCCAACTTCATGAGATCCGCCGCACTGCCTTGCAGCGGCGCGTTGGTCGCTTCCCGTTCGGCCGCGGCACGCAACATGTAGTTACCCGACGTCAACCCCGGCATGTAGCGCCGCCGGCCCGCAATCGTCGCAACGTACCCGTTGCGCCGTCCCTCTTCGATCGTGCGGTCGATATATGCGCGTACGTCGGGAAAACGCGCGAAGTACGCCGTCGTAATCTCTTTGGCTTCGGCGCGCCCGATCTCGAGGCGTTGCGCCAGTCCAAAATCCGACATCCCGTAGAAGAGCCCGAAGTTGACGCTCTTTGCCATCCTGCGTTGATTCGGATCGACCGGCACGCCGGGTGCGATGTTGAAGATTTGGCGCGCCGTAAAGTCGTGAATGTCTTGCGACTGCGCAAAGGCCTGGCGCATCGCTTCGTCGCCGGAAAGATGCGCCATCAAACGAAGTTCGATCTGGCTGTAGTCCGCGGCGAGCAAAACGTAGGCGTCGCTTTTGGCGACAAAGGCCCGGCGAATCCGCCGCCCCAGCTCGCCGCGCACCGGGATGTTTTGCAGGTTCGGGTTGGTTGAGGAGAGGCGCCCCGTTGCCGTTGCGGTTTGATTGAACTCCGTGCGCAAGCGCCCGTCTTTTGGATCGACGAGCTGCGGAATCACATCGACGTACGTGTTCTTGAGCTTGGTCACTTCGCGCCATTCCAAGACTAGGGCGCAGATGGGATATTCGCGTGCCAAGCCTTGGAGCACCTCAACCCCGGTCGCCCACCCGGTCTTCGTCTTTTTGCCGCCGGGAATGTTGAGCTTTCCGAAGAGGACCTTGCCGAGCTGCTGCGGCGAGCCGATGTTGAACTCTTCGCCGGCGAAATCGAATATGCGCTTGCGTAACTGCTCGGCAGCCGTGTCGACTCGGTCGCCGATGATGCGCAGTTCGGCCGTATCGATGGCGACGCCGGCCGCTTCCATCCGCGCCAGTACCGGCGCCAGCGGCACCTCCAGCTCTTCGTACAGCTGCAACTGCCCCCGCTGCTCGAGCTCCGTTCGTGTCTTGGCGATCAGCCGTAGCGTCGCGTCGGCAGCCGCGGCGGGATCACTGGGCAGCCCTAAGCCTAAGAACCGCGACGCGGCATCTTCGAGGTCGGCAAAGCCGCGCGCGGGATCGAGCAAGTGCGCGGCGATCATTGCATCGTCGGCAAACCGCACGCCGCCGATTCCGGCGGAATGAAGTACGTGAAGCAACCTCTTGACGTCGTAGCCGCCCGCGGGCGAAGAACCATCCAAGACATCTTGGAGCGCCTGTCGCACGTTTTCGTGGGCGAGCGCGCTCGCGGAAAAGGCAATGCCTTCGCCTTCGCGCGCCGTCGCGCCGATCGCGTCGCCAAGCTGCGCAAAGACGATCTGCCCAGCGCCACGCAGCGAGAGCACCTCGCTCGCGAGCTGCGCGAACTCCGGCGGGTCGACCGACGGAACGTAGCTTCGGTAGTTGCCGGTAACCTTCGCAGCCGTCTCGAGCAGCGGCAGATCGTCGGGGGGCTGGAGCCTCGCAAGCAGCGTCTTGAACTCGAGGTCGCTATAAAGGCGATAGAGTTCGTGGTCGGGGGGCGCGCTATAGCGGCTCTCTTCCCAGTCGACGCTCAACGGCAAATCGCGCCGTACGATGGAAACGGCGCGGCAGAGGCAGGCCTGCTGTCCGTACTCTTCGATCAAACGCTCCAACTTCGGATTGCCCGCAAGAGCCGGATTCGATACCAGCGCGTCGAGCGAGCCGGCCGCCTGGAGAAGTTTGCTCGCCGTCTTTTCGCCGACGCCGGGAATTCCGGGAAGATTGTCCGACGGATCCCCTTTGAGGCCGCGGTAATCGGGCAGCTGCGCGGGTTCGAGCCCAAAGCGTTCGCGAACCGCGAGCGGATCGTAGCGCCCCAGCTCGGTGATACCGCGCTTGGTCACTAGGACGGTGACACGGTCGTCAACGATCTGCAATAAATCGAGATCGCCCGTTACCACAACCGTTTGCTCGCCGGCCTCTTGCGCTTGGCGCGCGAGCGTCGCGATCACGTCATCCGCTTCTTGCCCTTCGATTTCAACGACGGGAATGCGATAGGTTGCCAAGACCTGGCGCACGAGTGCGAACTGCGATCGCAGCTCGTCGGGCATCGCGCGGCGCTGTGCTTTATACTGCGCAAAGAGCGCGAGGCGGTCCGCCGGCATGCCCTTATCGAAGGCCGCGAGCACGTGCGTCGGCTTCTCGTCGGCGATGAGTTTGTTGAGCATCATCGTAAAGCCGTAAACGGCATTGATCGGCGTCCCGGCGCTGGTCGTCAATCCCGGGAGAGCAAAAAACGCGCGATAGACCAGACCGTACGTATCGAGCAGCATCAGCGCCACGTTAGCGAACCTCGACGATCGACGAGCCGGCGCTCACGCTGCCGTCGTCGGAGATATCGAGCGCCGTGAGTAAGTAACGGCCACCGCGCGCCGGCAACTCGACTGCGATTCCATCCGCGCCGCCGCGCGCGACATTCCAAGAGACGGTTTCGGTCTGCGCTTGCGGCAGCGATTCATCCGGCGGCGGTTGCGTCCGCCGAACGAAGCCGAGAATCTGAGCGTGGTTGCCGGTTGAATCGACCGACGGATGCCAGGTGACGGCTTCCGGCGCGCTGCTTTGAGTCGTCGTTAGACCGATCGCCAAGAGTGCCGGGGCCGAAGAGAACAGCGCACTCCCCGACGGAGTTCCGCGGCTGATTCGCACGATAAACGTGCCGCGGCCTTCGCTCCCTTCCTCGAACGAAACTCGCGCAGCTTCGCCCGGTGCAAAGTGTTCGCTTCGCACCGATAGGCTCGAGAGGTGGGGCCGTCCAGGCGCGGAGAGCGATAACGGCACGGTGCTCCACTCGATCGCACCGTCGCGCACGAACGCGGCACCGACGCTCAGTTCCCCCGCCGCGTTGGCGGCGCGAAGCTTCGCGGCCGCATGGCCGCCGTTCGTTGCGTCGACGCTGTGCTGCAAGCCGAGAGCGCTTTCGAAGGTGATCAGCGCGTCGCCCTGCGATCCCGGCGCATCCGCACCGACCGCGACCTCCTCGCCCGCGCGATACGGGCCGGCGCCCACGGAGATCCTCACGTTCGGACTTCGCCCATCCGAGGCTGGAGTCGAAGCTTGCGGGTCGATCTGAACTCCGGCCGCATCCGTAGCACGGCCGCTGTGGTCCGTCGATGCAAAGAGCAAGTTGGTTCCCAGCTCGGGCGACGTAAAGCTTCCGCGCGCGTGACCGTCGCCATCGAGCGTGATTTGCTGCTGCTGCGTCGAGCTTCCGTGGATCAGCGCGACGGTAACGCTGGCCTTTGCAAGCGGTTTTCCATCGAGCGTCTCTCCATAGACGTCGAAGTTCAGCGGCGTGCCCAAACTCTGTTCGGCGCGGTCGACGTCCAAACGAATCGCCGCCTGCGCTGTCGGCACGATGATCCGCGTATCGGCTGTAGCGCCGGCCGATTCGACGTGCACGCCGTAGGTCGAGCCGAGGTCGTCCAGCGGACGGGGAACGTCCACCGTTGCGTTACCGCCGCCGTCGACGACAACGGTTTCGGCAAGCCACTGGGTCGTCGCCCACGGTGCAGCTTCGGGCGAATATCCGAGGTAAACGTGTGGCGACCGCACGACGGTTACACGAACGGAAACACCGCCGCGCGAGGCGTGCACGAGCAACGGCACGTCTTGTCGAAAATCGCACGTCGTGCCGCAGGCCGGGCTGACGTCGAGCGACAGGTCGCCGGCGTTCGAATCGACGTGCACCGTGGCGCCGCCGGCCCCGCCGTCTACTTGCGCCAGCACCGTGTAATCGCCGGCCGAAGCACCGGCCGGAACCGTGAGCGCGGTGGAGAACGCCCCCGCCTCGTCGATCGCAACGTGACGCGCTACGATTGTCTTTGCGCCGTCACGCAGCGAAACGAGCGCGGTTCCGCTGCCGGCCCGCAGAACGCCGTTGGCACGCGTACGCGCAAAACCGGCGACGCGAACGTCACCGCCGGCGTGCACCACCGCCGAATCGGTGCGCACGCCGACGAGCGTTGCGGGAAACGGCGGCTGCGGCAAGAGGCTTAAGAACGCGTAGCTGTCGCCCCACTGCGCCAGCGCAAAGACGGGGCGAGACGGCCGATTCCAGCGCACCAGCCCGTCGCCGTCGGTCAGGGCTGTAACGAAGGAGTTATTGACGACCAACTGCACGCGCATCCGCGACAGCGGCATGCCCGTCCCGAGATCCATTCCATAAAAAAGAAAGCCGCTCGGCGTCTCTTTGGAGATGAGCCCGACTCGCGAGCGATTGATCCATACCTGTTCCCCGACGTCGCCGCGACGTGCTTCCACGACGAAGAAGCCCTCGCGCGTTCCCAGCGGCAAGCTCACCTGGTTTGAGGCAAACTGATAGCCGCCCGGCGGCGTAAAGTTGAACGCAAGGACCGGATGGCGCCGGGCCGTGTCGATTGCACGCGGATTAAAATTCGAGCCCGCGGTCAGGACGTCCGCGGGGTTGACCGCATAGACCGAAAAGGCCACCGTAGCGCTCGAATAGGTATCCAGCCGAACCGTGGCCGTCTTCCACGGGTCGCTCGAGTCGCCGGCAAAGAGCTGGAAATACGAATCGAGGCGATGCAAATCGACGATCGGCCGCTCGGCTTGCGCGGCGGAGAGGTTGAGCGCGAAGGCGAGCAGAGCAACGGCTACCAGACGAGCGGCCATCTTCGTCAGCGCTGCTTCGGCAGGTTGAAGCGTGAGGCCCGCGTAAAGCGGATCATCGTGGACGAACAGGCGGCGGGAGAGCGACCCACCTCAACGCGGTGCCGTTTCTGCGGCTTTGACGAAGGCGGGGACGAGGCGAGAACCGTGCGCGAAAAATCGCACCTTCAAGTGGTCGTTGCCTGCGGTTCGTGCGGACATCCCTTTGCGGTGCTCTCACGCAACTAACCGTGAAGTCCCTGAGCTGGAGTACCGTCGCGCTCGCGCTGGTTTTGAGCGCCGCTAGCGTCCCGTGCATCGCAGCACCCTCGACTCCACCGCCGCAGCATTACACGCTTCCCACGGTTCCCTTGCACACGGAAGCCATCGTCGAGGTCAACAAAAAGGGCCAAGTCGTGCGAATTAAATCGACTAAGCCGTGCAAGGTCTCGTCGTTCAACATTCAAACGTTCGGGAACGCCTTACAGATGTGGATTCGGCATCCCGACGGTAGCGCCGAGGTCGGGCTTTATCGCGTTTCGTACGACTACGATCCCAAGACGCATGGCGTCACGCGGAAGATCGCATTGGTTTCGGCCGGCGGCACTTGGGGCAACGACGAAGGCGCCGCAAACGTCATGATCGAGAACGCCAGAAAGTCGGCGGAAGAAGAGAAACAACACGAGCAAGAGCAGAACGCGAAGCTGCCTTCGCTCAACCAGATACGCGGAACTTCGCCGAGCCCCAAACCCCAGCCGCAGATCACCCTTCCGCCCGCTTGAAGTTTCTGACGTACCGGTCGGAGGACGGCCGGCTTCGTCCGGGCGTTCTCGAAGGCGACCTAATTCGCGCGATCGCCACGCCGACGCTGCGCGAGTACGTCGAGCTCGCGCCGCACGAGCGCATCGCCTGGCATAGCTCCGACGAGCTCGTTCCATTGCAAAGCGTCGCGCTCGATGCGCCCATTCGTCCCTCGCGCAACGTTTTTTGCGTCGGGCGCAACTATCTCGAGCACGCGAAGGAAGGCGCGCGGGCCGCCGGGCGCGAGCTGCGGCTCCCCAGCGTTCCGACGTTTTTCACCAAAGCTCCTACGGCAATCGCGGCTCCCGGAGCCGCCTTGGGCCTCCAAGCACGCGTTTCGCAAGAGTACGATTTTGAGGCCGAGCTCGCCGTGGTCATCGGAGCCGAGTGCAAGGACGTTCCGGAGGACCAAGCGCTCCACGTCGTCTTCGGGTACACCGCACTCAACGATGTTACTGCCCGCGACTTGCAGCGCGAGCACGGGCAGTGGTTCAAGGGCAAGAGTCTGGATTGGACCTGCCCGATCGGGCCTTGGATCGTCACGTCCGATGAAGTGGGCGACCCGCAAGCGCTCGCGATAACCCTTCATCGCAACGGCGTCGAGAAGCAGAACGGCAATACCCGCGAGATGATTTTCCCGGTCGCGCGCGTGATCGCCGAGCTGTCGAAGGGCCTGACGCTGCTCCCGGGCGACGTCATTGCCACAGGCACCCCGCAAGGCGTCGGCTTCGCACGTAATCCACCGGAGTTTCTCGCCGACGGCGACGTTCTCGATGTCTGGATCGAGAAGATCGGACATCTCGAGAATACGGTGACCATCGTATAATCGCGCGGCCGTCCGAAGGGCGCCGTCGCGTCGGGGCCGTATGAGAGGACCCGACCAATGATTATTGCCGTTCCTCGCGAGGCTGCGGTACAGGAGCGTCGGGTAGCGCTCGTGCCCGAAACCGTCTCGCGATTCGCTAAATCGGGTGTGGGCGTTAGCGTGCAGCGCGGAGCCGGCGACGCCGCTGCATTTCCCGACGAACTCTACGTCGCCGCGGGCGCGAGCCTAGCCGAGGACGAGCGGTCTTTGGCCGCCGCAGCTGACGTTATGGTTACCGTCGGCCGCCCGAGCGACGGCGTACTCGCGAGCCTGCGCGAAGGCAGCGTCGTCGTCGGCTTTTTCAACCCCCTCGGCGATCCGGCGTTTACGCAACGGCTCGCAGCTGCGAAACTCACCGCCGTGGCGATGGAGATGATTCCGCGCATCACGCGCGCGCAATCGATGGATGCGCTCTCCTCCCAAAGCAACATCGCCGGTTATAAAGCCGTGCTGCTCGCTGCCACGACGCTGCCGAAGTTTTTTCCGATGCTCACGACGGCCGCCGGAACGATTCCACCGGCAAAAGTGCTAGTGCTGGGCGCGGGCGTCGCCGGGCTCCAAGCGATCGCTACCGCCCGCCGTCTCGGCGCGGTCGTCAGCGGCTACGACGTACGCGCCGTCGTCAAGGAGCAAGTGATGTCGCTCGGCGCGCATTTTCTTGAGTTCGATCTCGGAGTCGACGCGCAGACCGCCGGCGGCTACGCCAAGGAACTCTCCACGGAAGACCAGGAGCGCCAGCGCCAATGGATGACCGAGCAGATCGGCGCCAACGACGTCGTCATAACGACCGCGCTCATTCCGGGCCGCAAAGCGCCCATCCTTATCACGAAGGCGGCGGTCGACGCGATGAAACCGGGAAGCGTCATCGTCGATATTGCGGCCGAGGCCGGCGGCAACTGCGAGCTGACCGTCGCGGACCAAATCGTCACGACGCCCAACGGCGTCACGATCGTCGGCACGACGAACTTGCCGAGCACGATGCCGGGCGACGCGAGCCGCCTCTACTCTCGCAACGTCCACGCGCTCCTCTCGCCGTGGATCAAAGACGGCGTGCTGGAGATCGACATGAACGACGCCGTTGCCACAGGCGCGGTTGTCGCGCGCGACGGCAGCGTCTTGCTTGGAGGAGGCCAATCCTGAACGAACTCGCAACTCTCGTCGGCCCGCTTACCGTACTTCTGCTCGCGGTTTTCGTGGGATTCGAAGTGATCTCGAAGGTGCCGACGACGCTGCACACGCCCCTGATGTCGGCCACCAATGCGATCCACGGAATCGTCCTCGCCGGCGCGATCATCATCGTTGCCGGGCTGGCGGGCGTAACGCACGGCGCGCTGCTCACCACGCTGGCGGTGGCCGCGGTAACCCTGGGAGCGATCAACGTCTTCGGCGGCTTTGCGGTAACCGAGCGAATGTTGCAAATGTTCCGCCGCAAAGGTGACGGTAAATGAGCGTCGCCGTAGACTTCGCCGATCTCGTCGCCATCGCGCTCTTCATCTACGGCCTGCACGAACTGAACTCGCCGGCCACGGCGCGCCGCGGCAATCGGCTCGCAATGGGCGGAATGGCGATTGCCCTGGTCGGGATCATCGTTCAAACGGGCGGTGCCGGTTGGCCCTCGGTTGTAATCGGGATCGCGATCGGCGGATTGGTTGGAATTTACGCGGCACTCAAAGTAAAGATGACCGCAATGCCGCAGATGGTCGCGCTCTACAACGGCGCGGGCGGCGGCGCCGCGGCATTGATTTCGACGGTTAGATACTTCACTGCAGCTCCGGGTGCAAACATCGATGCGATCGTCGCGGTGTCGCTCGTGCTCTCCGCAATCATCGGTGCGATCAGTTTCTCCGGGTCGATTATCGCTTTTCTCAAACTGCAAGAGGTGATGACCGGCCGTCCCATCACGTATCCCGGGCAGCAAATCGTCAACGGCATCGTTCTGATCGCGATTCTGGGCCTCGGAATCTGGTTCGTCGCGACGCTTGGAGTGCTCCCCGACTGGGCCTTCCCGATACTTCTGCTGGCCGCGCTGCTCCTCGGCGTCTTCTTCACCTTGCCGATCGGCGGCGCAGACATGCCGGTCGTCATTTCGTTGCTCAACTCGTTCACCGGCGTGGCCGTCGCGATCACCGGTTTCGAAATCAACTCGACGCTGCTGATCATCTGCGGCGCGCTCGTCGGCGCGAGCGGCACTATTCTAACGGTCGCGATGAGTCGCGCGATGAACCGGCCGCTGACCAACGTGCTCTTCGGCGCCTTTGGCTCGGCGGGCGGATCGGAGCCCGCTGCAGGGAGCGGCGGTCCGCAGCAGATCCGGGCGACTAGCGCCGACGACGTTGCGGTGATGCTCGCGTACGCTTCCAAGGTTATTTTCGTACCCGGCTACGGCATGGCCGTCGCGCAAGCGCAACACAGCGTTAAGGCGCTGGCCGATCAGCTCGAGAAACGCGGCGTCAAAGTTCTGTACGCGATCCATCCGGTCGCGGGGCGCATGCCGGGGCACATGAACGTCCTGCTGGCCGAAGCCAACGTGCCGTACAATCAGTTGCTCGACATGGAGGACGTCAACACGGAGTTTCCGACCGCCGACGTCGCGCTCGTAATCGGCGCGAACGACGTGACCAATCCAGCCGCGCGCACGGTTTCGAGCTCGCCGATCTACGGCATGCCGATTCTCGACGTCGACAAAGCCAACAACGTCGTCGTGCTCAAGCGCTCGATGCGTTCGGGCTTCGCCGGAATCGAAAACCCGCTCTACGAGCTTCCCAACACCTCGATGCTCTTCGGCGACGCCAAGGCTTCGGTCGACTCGCTGACGGCGGCCGTCAAGGCAGTCTAACTAAAAGCCGTTCACTTCAAGCGCCAGTCGTAGGTGTTCCAGGTCGGCAGGAAGGCGTTGGGGTGGAATCCGCGCAACCGCGAGCGATACGCGTAGACGTAATCGGCGTTGAAGAGGTAGACGATCGGGACTTGCGCCGCGACGATCGTGGCGATCTGGCTGTAGAGGCGTTTGCGCCGCGACTCTTCCGTTTGCACCAGCGCTTCGTCTTCCAGCCGGTCGACTCGGCCGTCGCACCAGCGCATGTAGTTCGACGGCGCGCCGCAGCGCAACACCGACGAGTCGTCCGGATCGGCGCCCATCGTCCACGGCACGTAGGCGAGATCGAAGTTGCCGGTTGCCAGCACGCCGGTTTTCGGTAGAAAGAGCTGGGCGTTGCCGATCGACTTTACTGTGACGTCTATCCCGCGATCGCGCAGTTGGGCCTGAACCGCCGTTGCGACGCGCACGCCGGTCGTCGACTCGGGAAACTGCACGTAAACAAGCCGCAAAAGGTTTCCGCCGCGGCGGCGCATTCCGTCGGAGCCGCGGCGCCAGCCGGCCTCGTCGAAGAGACGATCGGCGCGCGCGGGGTCGTAGCCCGGCTCGCGGACTGCGGGATCGAACGCCCAGGAAAACTGCGGCTGGATCATGTCGGTCACGGGATAGATGCCCAGCGTAATTTTTTTCGAGATTTCGCGGCGGTCGATGGACATGGCAATCGCGCGCCTCACGATCGGATCGTCGAGCGGCGCGTGCTGGGTATTGAGTGCGAGTCCGGCTACTACGGCGGTCGGCACGGTGATGAAACGCAAATGCGGGTCGCCGCGCACGACGGCGAGTTGCGCCGGCGCGAGTAGATTCCAATCCAACTCGCCCGACTGCAGCAAGAGCAGATTGGTTGAGGGGTCAGGAATGGTTCGAATCGAAAGCGCCGCGACCGCCGGCTTACCGCGCCAGTAGCGTGGATTGGCGATGTAGCGCAAGCCTTCACCGCGCCGCCACGACGCAAAGCGATACGGTCCGTCGCCGACGTTGGGTTCCGCGTTGAAGGCGGCGCGCTCCAACGGGGCCTGCGCTGCTAAGACGTGCGCCGGCAGAACGAATTGCGGCGAAACTCCGTACGAAAAATACGTCGTCGCGGCCGGGGCCCACGGCCTGCGCAGGTGAAAGACGACGCTGCGAGGTCCCCGCGCGAATGCGCGATCGATCAGATCGTAACCTTCGTGCGAGCGCACCGGATTGCGCGGATCGAGAATCGCCCTCAGGGTAAACAGGACGTCCGCGGAGGTAACCGGCCGGCCGTCGCTCCACTGCACGCCGCTGCGCAGCCGATACAAAATCGTCCGGCCGTCGGCCGAGATGCCGCCGTTGGCCCGGGTCGGAACCACCTCCAACAGCGCCGGAAGCGGCCGCCCGGCCGGGTCGCGGTCGATGAACGGCTCGAAGGCCAATCGCGCCGCCTGGAGCTCCACCGAAGCGGCGTCGGGGGTTAGAAAGAGCGGATTGAGGTTTTGCGGATCGGCGGCCAGATCGAAGCGAACCGTGTCGCGCGCAGGCTGGGAAGGCGGGGCGCATCCGGCACCCAAGGAAAGTGCCGCCAACCACAAAACTATAGTGGCCACGCGGCGGCTTGCGCCGAACGGATTCCTGGTGGTATGCTTGAGGCTCCGATAATTATTCGGAGCTTCGGACTTTTTAACAACTATGATTTCAAGCATTGAAGGGCTCGACGAGCTCGACCTCCGGATCCTCGACGCGTTGCAGCGCAACGCGCGCTCGACCTTTAGTCAGCTCGGGACGTTGGTCGGCCTCAAGCCGCCCGCGGTCCACGACCGGGTGAAGCGCCTCGAGCAACGCGGCTATATCCGTGGCTACGGCGCAAAGCTCGACCCCGCGCGTCTGGGAATCCATCTTACCGCCTTCATTAGCTGTTACACTTCGCCCGACTGCGCGTACGATGAGTTTACGCGCACGCTCAGCGAGATGCCGGAGGTCTGCGAAGTGCATTCCGTCGCCGGCGAGGAGAGCTTCGTCTGCAAGGTGGCAACGCGTTCGACGCAACATCTCGACGACTTGCTCGCGCGGCTCAAAGCAACGCCCGGCATGGCGCGCACGCGAACCACGATCGTTCTCGGAATGCCGTTTGACCGCGGCGGCGTGACGGTGCAGCTGCGATGACCTCCCCGCCGGCGGCACGCTGCCATCCACTTGGGGTTCACCGCGTGCTCGAGCCGGCCGGCGCGATGCCCCAAGATGCCTGGAGGCTCGACAATACGCCCACCGCGGGTGAGAACGAAATCCTGTGCGACGTCGAGGTGCTCAACATCGACTCGGCCTCGTTCAAGCAGATCGCGCAAGCGTGCGGCTCCGATCCGGATCGAATCGGCGACCACGTCGCCGCAAACGTTCGCGCGCGCGGCAAGCAGCACAATCCCGTTACGGGCAGCGGCGGAATGTTCGTCGGACGCGTGCTGCAAATCGGCGAGGCTCTGCACGATACCGTCGATCTACGCCCGGGCGATCGAATTGCATCGCTGGTTTCGCTGACACTAACCCCGCTGCAAATTGACGCGGTTACCGGTGTGGACGTCG
>JBEKRW010000054.1:0-11699 GCA_049517595.1 Candidatus Cybelea sp.
CTCTTCTATCCCAACGCGGTGGCGGCGAATCCGCCTTCAAAGAGCGAGGGCGCAGTCGATCCGGCAATCGCCGCTCTCCTGCGCCCATACCTGGCGGCCCAACCTCAGTCGCTGGGAAGCGTTCGTGCGATGACGCTGCTGAGCTCATCGGTATCCGAAGGATCTACTGAGTACCGATACTTGGTCGACTTCAGCGGTGGAACGAAGACCGCGTTCATTGTCGTGGGATCCGACGGAAAGGCCGTCGGGTTCTGGTTACATTGACTAGCGTTCGAGGACTTGGACGTTGTTGTCGTTGTCGTCGTTGAAGTAGATCTTCGTGTTGGCGTTGCCGGTTCCGGTGGCGACGATTCCGAACAGGGCCCCCGCAGCCCCTTTATCGACGTTGCGAACGTCGAGGAGCTTGCCCGCGGCCGAAAGCTCGATCATCAAGTTCTTACCGTTAGGATCGAGGGTGTTTCCCACCACGAGATTACCATTAGGCAGGAGGGCTGTGCTAATCGGTCCGTTGAGCGGCTTACCCGAGAAGACGATGCGGGCATCTGCGGCCGAGGGTCCCGAGAACGACATTCCGTTATTCTTTGCTTTGATGCCGCCTTTGGGAATCTTCGTGACGTCCTTGAAGGCGACGACCGTGTTGTTTTCGCCGTCGGCGAAATAGAGCGTGTCGTTGCTCGCGTCGTATGCAAGGCCCGACGGTGCCAGCGCGGTTCCCGGCACGCCGTTATTCACGGGGAAGCCGCTTCCGATAACGTCGTAAGTAAACTTTGAGCCGAGATTGATTCGAACGATCGTGCCGGTTCCGGCGTTGGTTGCGTAGAACGCGGGCGATCCGGTCTTGGTTTCTGCGTAAGTCTGCCCCCACGGCTGATCGAACGGCTTGCCCGAGATGTTCTCGACCAGCTTACCGCTCGAGGAGAGCACGGGGTTGTCGTTGGCGACCATCGCGGCGGCCCAGATACCGTCGCCGGCGTCGAGGGCTAAAGCATCGCACCCGACTAGCGTTTTATCCGAGGAGACGTGGGTCGGACTCGAGCCTGGGGCCGGATGCAGCGCGACGATCGATCTGCCCGTACCCTGCTTGTTCGATTTCGAGTTGAAGTTGCAGACGACCAAATCACCCTGGGTGAGCAACCCCGAGGTGATCGGTGCAACTGCTAAGCCGTACGGGTTCCCCGAGCCGTTCACCGGATCGACGACCGAGCCGATGACGACTTGCTTTGTCAGCTGCTTGAGCATCGAGATATCCGGCGAAACGCCGCCATTCGCGACGTCTGCGCTCGAAAGCGATTGTGAAGCGGCCGGCGTGACGCCGCTACCGCTGCCGGCGTTGCAGCCCGCTGCGATCAGGATCGCAGCCAACGCGGAAGCGGCGTTACGTAGGGACCCCCAATTTGAAACGAGCACAGAATTCCTCCGAGATTTCGTGAAGTGCTTTTCCGCCAGACTAGACATTAGACGTGAAGGAACTCTGAAGTAAGCAAACTTACATGCGGAAGACGCCGAACTGCGTGCGGGGCTGCGGCGCATGCGCGGCCGCATCGAGACCGAGCGCGATCGCGCGGCGCGTATCGAGAGGATCGATGATGCCGTCGTCCCAAAGGCGCGCGGTCGAGTAATACGGGCTGCCTTCGCGCTCGTATTTTTCGAGAATCGGTGCCTCAAAAGCGGTCCGTTCTTCCAGCGTCATGTCGCCCTTGACCGTTGAGAGCACGCTTGCGGCTTGCGGACCGCCCATCACGCTGATGCGCGCGTTCGGCCACATCCAAAGCTGGCGCGGCGCGTAGGCGCGCCCGCACATCCCGTAGTTGCCCGCACCGAAGCTGCCCCCGATCACGACGGTGAACTTCGGCACTTCGGCGCACGCAACGGCCATCACGAGTTTTGCGCCATCCTTCGCGATGCCGCGGTTTTCGTACTCGCGGCCAACCATAAAGCCCGTGATGTTCTGCAAGAAGAGCAGTGGCGTGCCGCGCTGCGCGCAGAGTTCGATGAAGTGCGCGCCCTTGAGCGCGCTCTCGCTGAAGAGAATGCCGTTGTTGGCAAGGATCCCGATCGGGTGCCCCTCGATGCGCGCGAAACCACAGACCAGCGTCGCGCCGTAGCGCGATTTGAACTCGTGGAACTCCGAGGCGTCGACCAACCGCACGATGACTTCGCGCACGTCGTAACCGGTGCGGCTGTCGGCCGGAATGATGCCGTAGATTTCGCCAGGGTCTTGCTTGGGCGGCGCGGGTTCGACGCGATCCCACTGCCGCGGCCGTTCCAGGTGAAGGTTGCGCACGATTTCGCGGACCAGCGCGAGCGCGTGCGCGTCGTCCTCTGCAAAGTGATCGGCGACGCCGGAGATGCGCGTATGAACGTCGGCGCCTCCCAAATCTTCGGCAGTCACGACCTCGCCGGTGGCCGCCTTAACCAGCGGCGGTCCTCCGAGAAAGATCGTTCCTTGGCCTTTCACGATGACCGTTTCGTCGCTCATTGCCGGGACGTACGCTCCACCGGCGGTGCACGAACCCATCACCGCCGCGATTTGCGGGATGCGCAGGCTCGACATTCGCGCTTGGTTGTAGAAGATGCGCCCAAAGTGATCGCGATCGGGAAAGACGTCGGCCTGCAACGGCAAGAACGCGCCGCCGGAATCGACGAGATAGATGCACGGAAGGTGATTTTGCTGGGCGATCTCCTGCGCGCGCAAATGCTTCTTGACCGTGATCGGATAGTACGTACCGCCTTTAACGGTCGCATCGTTCGCGACGATCACGCAGTGCTGCCCCTCGACGATACCGATTCCGGTCAGTATGCCCGCGCTCGGCGAATCGTCATCGTACATTCCGAACGCCGCAAGCGCGGAGAACTCCAGGAAATCCGAGCCGGGATCGAGCAGGCGTTCGACCCGCTCCCGGGCGGGGAGCTTATTGCGCCGGCGATGCTTTTCAAGCGCTTCGGCGCCGCCCCCGGCCCGCACCGCGACGAGACGCTCGCGCAACTCTGCGACTAACCGCTTCATCCGTTCGGCGTTTGCCTCAAAATCTGCCATCGCGGCGCCATTCGGCGTTCGTCCGCTTAGAGCCCGGTTAGACGTCGGCGCGCTTCGAGGGCGGCATCGCCGCCGACGCGGAACTACGCGGTGATGGCGGCACAACAGACTCCGGTCGACGTCGGCGGCATCGTGCGGCCGGCGGGTCGGCTCGATCTCGTTACGGCACTTCAGCCGCACGTTGGACGGCTGGGCGACCGCGCTGCCGCGCACTTACTGCGTCGCGCAGGGTTCGGCGGCACGCCCGACCAGGTTCGGCGATACGGTGCGATGACGGCCCGCGACGCGGTGGCGTCGCTACTGGCCGTCCCGCCAGTCTCTTCGATTGTGCCGCCGCAAGAGCTGGAGGATCTGGGCAGCCCCGTTTCGATGTCGACCGACCCGATGCAGCGCAAGACGATGCGTCGAGAGAGGGCGCGCGAGGGCCGCGACGCGATTGTCGCATTGCAGCTTTGGTGGCTCAACCGAATGCTCGCGTCGCCGGCCCCTCTCCAAGAGAAGATGACGCTCTACTTCCACGGCCATTTCACGTCGCGCGCGACGCCGATGTATCCGTGGATTACCTACAACCAGAACGCGCTCTTCCGGCGCTACGCGCTAGGGAATCTTCGCGACTTGGCGCTCGAAGTGTCCAAAGACGCCGCGATGCTGCTCTATCTCAACGGTGCGCAAAACGTCGCCGCGCATCCTAACGAGAACTACGCGCGCGAGCTGATGGAGCTTTTCACGCTGGGCGTCGACAACTATAGCGAACAGGACGTACGCGAGTCGGCGCGCGCTTGGACGGGATGGAGCGTCAACCGGCGTTTGGATTCGGTCAGCTTCGATGCTTCGCTGCACGACTCGGGAACCAAAACTTTTCTCGGCCATACCGGCAACTTTACCGGCGACGACATCATCGGCATCATCTTCGCCCAGCCGCAATGCGCGAGATTCTTTGCGGCCAGCCTCTTGAGCTGGTTCGTGTACAACGACCCCGAACCGCCGCTCGTCGACCACGTCGCCGGACTTTTGCGGCGTTACGATTTCGAGTTGACGCCGGTCCTGGGGTCGATCCTGGCCAGCAATCTCTTTTACAGCCCGCGCGCCTACCGCGCGCTGGTGAAGAGTCCCGTCGAGTTCGTCGTCGGAACCTACAGCGCGCTGGGATTGGCGGAGATCGACGACTTCGGATTGGCCGCACTCGAGCAGATGGGTCAACGGCTCTTCTTTCCTCCCAACGTCGCGGGTTGGCCGGGTGGAAAAAACTGGCTCACGAGCGGCACGATGATCGCGCGGCAAAACTTCCTCACGCGACTGCTCGACTCGCAAACGCTGGCGGGGTCGTCTTGGCTCCAAGGGCTACCGGTCAGCTCGAGCACGGCAGCTCGGCGGCTGGCTCAGACACTCTTACAAGGCGATGCTGCGCCGGAGACGCTCTTCGAACTCGAAGCCTACTTGAGCGGAGCCGGCAGCGCCGCATTAGCGCCACTTTCGGTGGAGAACTACGGCCAGCGCGTGCGCGGTGCCGCCTATCTCGCGATGGCGACGCCGGCGTACCAGTTGAACTAAGGCCCCCAAATATGAAACGACGCAACTTTCTACTCGCGGCAACCTCCGGACTCGCAGTTGTTGCGAACACCGACCACCTCTTTGCGCGTGCGCTCGCGCAAACACCGCTCCCTGGGTTGCCCGGAGGCGCCGACCGGTGCCTCGTTCTGCTCAATCTCGCCGGCGGCAACGACGGGCTCAACTGTGTCGTTCCGCACGGAAACGCCCGCTACTATCAGCTGCGGCCGGCGCTGGCCATCGATCGCAACGAGGTGCTGGCGATCGATCGGAACGTGGGCCTCAATCCCGGGATGCAATCCATCAAGGCGCTCTACGATAAAGGCATGGTGGCGATCGTTCAAGGCGTCGGGTATCCCGATCCGGATCACTCGCACTTCCGCTCGACCGAGATTTGGCAAACCGCCGCGCCCGACCGTTACGAGCACACGGGTTGGCTCGGGCGGTACTTCGACCAGGCGCCGCCCGCGCGCCGAAATTTGTTCGAAGGCGTGGCCGTTTCAAAAGTACTTCCCGAAGTGCTGGTGTCGGAGCGTACCGACATTCCGGCCGTTCCGGGCCTAGGCGAGTACGTGATGGCCGCCGACCGCAACGCCGCCGCCCGCAGCGCCTTCTCACGTGAAACGACCGATGCCCATCTGCCGTTTGCATCGCCGTACCTCGCGCACGTTATGGAGATCGAGGCAAACGCGCAGCGTAGCTCCGAGGAGTTGCCGAAGCTGGTGGCGGGATATAAGACGCAAGCTTCGTATCCGGCGACCGGTCTGGGCCGCAGCCTGGCGTTAGCCGCGCAGATCGTCGGCAGCAACCTTGGAACGAAGGTGATCTACGTCGAACACGGTTCGTTCGACACGCACGTCAACCAAAAGATGACGCAGAATCAGCTTCTGATGCAGTTCTCGAATGCCATCGGCGCTTTCTACGAGGACCTCAGCGCGCACGGAAACGAGCGCCGCGTGCTCACGCTTACGTTTAGTGAGTTTGGACGGCGCATCGAAGAGAACGGCAGCCGCGGAACCGATCACGGCGAGGCCTCGCCGCTCTTTCTGATCGGCGGCGGCGTCAAGGGCGGGATGTACGGAACGCTGCCGGATTTGAGCGCGACGAACATGGGCAACGTGCGGTATACCACCGACTTCCGCAGCGTCTACGCTACCGTGATCGAGCGTTGGCTCGGCCGCCCTTCTGCTCCGGTGCTGCGCGGCTCGTTTGCGCCGCTTCCAGTTTTAAGCTAGTGGCGTCTTCGGTTCTGTTTCTCGGAAGCGGTGGAGCGCGCTTCGTCGTCGCCCGCCAGCTGCGCGCGTCGGGCGGTATGTGGTTTCGCTTCGGCCCCACTCAGATTCACGTGGACCCCGGTCCGGGCGCGCTGGTGCGCGCGCTCTCGCACGTGCCGCCCTGCAATCCGCGCGAACTGGACGCCATCATGCTCTCGCACAAACATCTCGACCACTCGGGCGACGTCAACGCCATGATCGAGGCGATGACCTCGGGAGGATTCCGCCGGCGCGGCGCGCTGATGGCGCCGGCCGATGCGTTCGACCAGGAGCACGTCGTGTTGCCCTACGCGCTGCGCTTCGTCGAGCGCGTCGAGCGCTTGACCGCGAGCAGCGGTCCGTATCGTGTGGGTGAGGTCGACATATTCACGTCGCTGCAGAACGCGCACGCAGTCCAAACCTACGGACTGCACTTTGCATACGCAGGGCTGCGCGTCGCGTATCTTCCGTGCGGCCGCTATTTCGACGGTCTGGCCGCCGACTACGCCGCCCATCGCCCCGACGTGCTGATCGTCAACGTTTTACGTTTTGCGGACCAGATGAACGCCGATCACTTGACGTGGCAGGATGCGCGCCGAATCGTCGCCGAGGCGCGTCCGAAAGTCGCGGTCTTCGCGCACTTTGGAACGAAGATGCTCGAGGCCGATCCGCCGCGGTTGGCCGAGGCTCTGGAAGACGAGCTCGGCCTGCGAGTTATCGCCGCGTATGACGACTACGTTTTAGATTTCGATACGGAGGTTGCGGCGGCCGTGGCCTAGGAACCGGCAACTGCGTGCTGCCGCTGAGTTCTTGGCGCACGCTTGGGTGTTCGTTCATCGAACCGCTATACAAATAGACCGAGCCGTTTTTTGAGGTGGCCGTGACAACGGGTCCGCCGCCGCCGACCGTCGCTTGTTGCGTGTTAGGATTTCCGCGAATCTGCGTATCGGTGGGAAAGCTCGAGACGACGTGGCCGGTACCGCTGTACGCGCCGATTTGCGCGCCCCCGCGCACGCCAAGCGCCACATCTCCGTGCTCGGAGTCGAACCGGGCCAGACCGGGTTGAAACTCTCCGTTGTCGTAGACGATCGACCCGTAGATGCTGCTGGCCTGAATCTGGTGCGCCGTGCAGCCACCGAAGAACATGTCTCCGGTTGCGGTACGCACGCGCAGCCGATCGAACGTTGAGTTCGTCGCCACGATGCGCCCGCGCATCGATTCCACGAACCCCGTGCCGCCGACATGGTCGAGTGAGATGCCGCCCGCTCGAATGTGAGCGACGAAGACTCCGTGGTAGTTATCGAGCGTCAGGTGGCCGGCGCGTACGTGCGCGATGACCATCGCCGTGCCGCGCGGAATCATAATCGTCACCGTGCCGCTCCCCTGTGCCACGACGGCCTCGTGCTGTCCGGGCAGCTCGGGCAGTACGAAGGATTCAGCCGGAAGCACGACCGGCCCATGCTCGCTCTGGATGCGCTGCGACGAGATCTGAAGCGCTTTAGGAATCCCGGCGTCCACTTCCGACGGGGCGATGTGCCGCACGTTCACGGGTTTATTGGACGAGATTTGAACTTGAGGCTTGTCCCAAGTCGAGATCGTCAGCTTGCCCCGGGTGAGGTGGACGTTGAGAATCGGCGACGGGCCGACGTCAACCTGTTCGTCGGCGCACCCCGGCGCCGCGAAGGCGAGACAACACAACGAGGCGAGAAGCGCCGCCAGCGCTCCCCGCCGGGAACCTTCGTACACGGCTCCATTGTAGCGAGGGCGGCGCTCCCTCATCATGAATTCCGGGTGAACGGAAGCTCCATGAGGGGCAGATCCACGCGAAAAATCGCGCCCCCCGCAGGGGCTCTCGTCGCGGTTGCCTCGCCCCCGTGCACTCGGGCGATCGAGCGAACGATGGCTAGACCGAGGCCGGTTCCGGGGACGTCTCGGGAGCGCGCCTTGTCAGCCCGATAGAAGCGCTGGAATAGGTTTGAAAGCTCCTCCTGGGGGACCCCCGGGCCCGAATCGGCGACTTCGACCCAAGCTAAAGCTCCGGCGCTTCCGACCCGTACGTCCACCCGCCCGCGCTCGGTGAATTTGATGGCGTTGTCGACGAGGTTGGCGATCATCTGGCGGATGAGATTCGGATCGCCCCACACCGTCGGAGTGCCGGCATGGCTGAAATGAAGCTCGATCTCTTTTTCAGCCGCGCGAGGGGCGGCGTTCTGCGTAACTTCGGTGGCGATCTGGGCCAGAGAAAGCGGTTCCTTTGGGATCTCGTCACCACGGTCGGCTTTAGCCAGCGTCAGCATGCCGTTGACCATCCCCGCGAGGTCTGCACTCTCTCGCACGATCGTTTCCAAGCTCTCACGGCGGATCGTCTCGTCTTGGTCTCCCCAGCGCAACAGCATCTGCGCGTTGGAGTTGATCGACGTCAGAGGCGTCTTGAGTTCGTGGGAAGCGTCGGAGATAAACTGGCGCTCTCGCGCGAAGGCTTCGCCTAAACGCGACAGCAGGTCGTTGAAGCTTTGCGCGAGCCGTCCGATTTCGTCGCGCCGGCGTTGCATCTGCAGAGGGGGCGCGCCGTCGAGGGTGCCCGGGCCGGCGGCAGTCGCGAGGCGGTCGGAGCTGACTTCACCCATCTCGCGAGAGAGCTCGTTGATCGGCGTCGTGGCCTGCGATGCCAGGACGATCGAGAGAACGATGACGGCCCCTGCCGTCGTTCCCAAGACGATCGCGATGGCTTCGCGAGCGCGCGCGAACGTGCGCTGCAGCGTGTCCAGCGGTTCGGCCACGTGAATGATCGCCGCGTTTGCCCCCTCGAGCAAATAACGATCTTCGACTAAAAACGAGCGGCCGCCCAGCGTGAGGTGCCGGAAAAGAACGTCGCGACCGGGCGAAAGACTTGGGTTCGGCGGTATCGTGAGCGCGCCGAGATTCTCGGTTTTCGCTAGCGGATAGCCGTCGCTCGAGTCAACCTGGACGAAACTATTGGCCGAGTTCCACGTCGCCAAATTGCTGCTGTTGAAAAGAAACTGGAGCGTTCCGAGCGAGGAATCCTCAAGCGAGAACGGGGTCGCGGACTGCTGCGCAAACTGCACGATCGTCCGCATCGTCGCGTTCACGCTCGTCTCCGCCTGGTCGTTGAGGATCTGCTGGAAGCGCCAGACGATCAGGCCGCTCATCGCCGTCAAGGCGACGATCAGCAGTACCGAGTACCCCAGCGCAATGCGCCATTTTAGCGACATGCCCCTCAATCTTTGATCGTATAACCGACGCCCCGTACGGTCGTAATGAGCTTGTCGTCGAAGCCGTCATCGATCTTGCCGCGTAAATAGCGGATGTAAACGTCGATGAGGTTTGAGTCGCCCAGAAAATCGCTCCCCCAGACGCCGTTAAAAAGCTCGTCGCGCGTATGCACCTTGTTGCGGTGCAGAAGCAAGTACTCCAGCAGGGCGTACTCCTTGGCGGTAAGCGAGATCGCTTTCCCCGCGCGGTGCACTTCGTGGCGATCGCGATCCATCACGACGTCGCGATATTCGATGACGTTCCCCTGCGGAGAACGCTCGCGCAGGCGGGCGCGCACGCGCGCCAGCAGCTCGTCGGTCGAGAACGGTTTGGTGACGTAGTCGTCGGCTCCGACGTCGAGCCCGGCGATGCGGTCGGGTACGCGATCGCGCGCGGTAAGCATGATGATCGGTACGCGGCTCTTGGCGCGAATTCGTTTGCAGACTTCGATGCCGTCCATGCGGGGAAGCATCAAATCGAGAACGACGAGATCGGGCTCTTTGAGTGCCTTTTCCAGGCCTGCCAAACCGTCGCGGGCGACGTCTACCTCATATCCTTCGTGTTCGAGCTCGAGCTGGAGGACGCGGCTAATTGCCGCATCGTCCTCGATGATGAGGATTCTATATTGGCGCCGCTGCGGCGCTGAGCGATTCTCCATGAAGATAGGTTATGGGACGTTCCTCGGCCCGGACCTGTGAGAAGCGTGCGCGACTGGTTGGGAAACGGTGAAAAGTGACAGCCAAACGGCCGTCGCGCCCCCCGCGGCCAGCCATGCCAGCGTCGCGCCGTTCGAGAGCGCCGAGGTCGCCACCGATGCTATGGTCGTGACGGTATGGACGAAGAGCGCGCCGCCCCCGAGAATCAGCAACGCGGCAAACCAGACGGTGACCGCGCCCAGAGCCCCTAGCAGCGACAGCTCCCAAAACGAGAACGGAGGGGCCGGACGGTAGGCGGTCGCGAGCAGAATCGAGGTACGCAGCCCGGAAGGCGGCTCTTCCAGCGTAAGGCCGAGAATGGCGCGATCCAGGGCGTCCAACGGTCGATCCGCGTCGTGCATAGTCATGATTCCGTTACCTCCATCCCGTCCAGAAGCCTGCGCAGCTGCTCCTTCGCGCGAAATAAGTGTGTTTTTACCGTACCCATCGGCAGGCCCAGAACGCTGGCGATCTCCTCGTATTGCCGGCCCTGCAGATGAAAAAGTGTGACGACCGCGCGGTACTTTTCCGGAAGTGAGTCGATCGCGCGGCGCAAGCGCGAGGCCTCGTCGAGGGCAATCGCCTCCTGCTCCGGTCCTCGCGCCGGGTCGGCCCGATCGGGCAGCTCGTCGCTGGAGTCGTGCTTTCTGCGCGCCAAGCGATCGCAGCAAGCGTGGTAGGCGATTGCAAAGATCCAGGTCGAGAACTTGGCACCCGCTCGAAACGTCCGCAGACTCCGAAATGCCTTAAAAAATGCCTCTTGCGTCGCGTCCCGGGCGTCCTCGACGTTATGCAGCATCCGGTACGACAGGTGATAGACGGCTCGGTCGTATCGCTCGACGAGCGTCGCGAAGGCCTCGGAGTTGCCTTGCAACGTCATAGCGACCAACTCGCCGTCTTCCGGGCCAACTTTCATCCGGACTCGCGGGGCCTCCGCCAAGAGTGCCGACACGCCAATCGTACGCGCGTAAGACGGCCATTGTTTCGCATCTGGGGCTGCCGCCCGCGGGCCGTTCCGCGAAACATGCAGCTTACCCGGCCGTAAGTAGAGCAGCAACAATCACGGAGGTTCCCACTGAAAATGACCACAATCCCGAACACGACCCTTCCCGGCGGCTCTTTGACCGGCCGGAGGCACCCCGCGCTACCGACCGACGAGCGGAACTCCGCCCAGTCGCTCCGTCCCACCTTTGACGGTTGGGGCCCGCGGATCTAAATGTCTCGCCTCTCGGTCGTGGCGATGCTCCTCGCCGCCGAGGTCTTGATCGTCGGCATAGCCGTCTACGCCCTCGGCGGCGGCAGACCGATGTTCGCCCCTACCATGCATCACGCGGACTTTGCGGCCGCGGCGGTCGCACCGGTTGCAGCTGGTGAAACCCCGCTGGTCGTCATCGACGATGCCTCCTCGCGCGTCAAGGTTGGCGTCTCGAGCGACGGGCTCGTCCACGTGCGCGATCTGACGCAGATGCGCGGCGCGATCTTCTCGTCTTCGAGCTATCCGCAGTTGCGCGTGAGGCGAACCGCCGACGGCGTGCGGATCGAACGTTCCGCGGCGCAAAATTTTTCCGTCGAGCTTTTCGGCTTTAGCACGGAAGCCATTCAGGTAGACGTTCCAAGCGGATCCCACGTCCAGATCGCCCGTTGCTCGGGCGCGGACGTCAACGGCATCACCGGCGGCGTCAACGTGCAGTCGCAAGACGGGCACGTGACGTTGAGCGATCTGCGAGGCAACGTGGATGCCAGCAGCGACGACGGGTACGTTACGGCAACCAACGTCCGGGGAGATCGCCTCGCGCTGGAGTCGAGTGACGGGCATCTCGAGCTCGCGGACATCACCGTCGGCTCGCTGGTTGCCCGCACTCACGAAGGGCGCATCGAAGCCAGTAACTTGAC
>JBEKRW010000055.1:0-11510 GCA_049517595.1 Candidatus Cybelea sp.
GACCGCAGGTGGCCTCCCGTTCACTGGGGATCTCAACGGTAGTTTCCTAGCGCTCGACGCGTCAAGCGGACAGATCCTCTACAAGTACGACACCAAGAATGCGGTCGCGGGCGGCGTCATCACCTATAACGCGGGCGGAGCGCAGTACGTTGCGGCAGCGGTGGGCAATACGTCGTTCCTTGCATGGAAGGTGACCGGTAAACCTACGCTCGTGGTATTCGGGCTCTAGGGCGGCCGGTTCGTTTAGCGAATGGGCAGTTCGAACATGCGCAGGAGCCCGAAAATCAACGCTCCAAAGCCCGCGACGACGATGACGATATGGCTTGGGAATCGAAACTTGGTACTGATGCCGGCAAGGAACGATACCGCAGCAAAGATCACGGTTAGGCGAACGTATGCATCGCCGCGCTCGTTGGCGGCCGTGGCCTCTTGGAAGTCCGCCGCAGCAAGCGCGTTTAACTGGTCAGCATCTTCGCCGGTACGCAAGCGGTATTGCGGCATCGCGAACGGTGAAGCCGGCGCTGCCGCATTCGTTCGCGGTTTCGTTGCCAGCCACGCGTCTACCGCGCGCTTCATCTCGGGCCGGAATCGCCGATAGATGAACGCCTCTTCGTCGGTGCGTCCTGCTGCGATCGCGCCGACGTACTGTAGAAACATGCCGACGTCGATGACTTCAAGGGTATTGAAACGGCCGGAATCAACGGCTGCGGCTACCCGTTGGGCGGAAGATTCATTGTATAGCCTCGACTGGATGGCGGTCCACCTGGCCGCCTCGTACCCGCACCACGCCGTCAACACGGTGGCGGCCGAGATAAGAACTACCGAAGCGAAGTCGACAAAAACATCGAACGACGACTCCCGCTTTCGGATGGCCATGGCCGGGCTTTCGCTGCCCGCTCCCACTACGGCCTTCGACCGGCTTGCGAGGAGCCTGGAATGAGCCCGATCGGGTTGGGGTTGATCACCTTCGCGTGTCTTTTTGGTGGAGCGCTTCTCGGAATGCATCTTCGAAACGCGCTGCCGGAACATCATATGAGCGAGGATTCGCGGCACCTGCTTCAAACCGGCCTGGGAATTATCGGCACCATGGCCGGGCTCGTTCTCGGGTTATTGGTCGCCTCGGCGACGAGTTCGTACAATGCGCAACGCAATGAAGTGGACGACGCCTCTTCCAAGGTCGTCTTGCTCGACCGCGTGCTGGAGCATTACGGGCCGGGGGCGGGCGCTCCACGCCGCGTGCTGCGACAAACGGTCCAGCGGGCGATCGATGCGGTCTGGCCGCAAGAACGCTCGGGCGGCCCCGGCATGCGACCCTCGGCTGGCGCGGAGGTCCTCTTGGATGAGATTGGCGGACTCGCACCCAAAAACGACGTTCAGAATGCGCTCAAGCCGCAAGCCATGGCACTGCTCATGAATCTTGCCCAGACCCGTTGGTTGATGTACGAGCAGGCCGACACGTCGGTCTCGGTGCCGCTCTTGGTGCTGCTGGTCTTCTGGTTTACCATCACTTTCATCGGGTTCGGTCTGTTCGCACCCTGGAATACGACGACCATCGTTGCGCTGGCCCTCTGCGCGATGGCCGTTTCGGGCGCGGTCGTCGTAATGCTCGAAATGTACACGCCTTTTCAGGGATTCATGCAGATCTCAAGCGCCCCGATCCGCCAGGCGTTAGCCCATCTCGGCCGCTAGGGACCGTCGAAAAACTATGAACACAGAAAACTCAACCAAAACACCGCTCGTAACTCATCGCGAGTTCAAGTTGCTGCTCAAGCCGGAGAAGTTTCCGACCCGGCGCGCGCTTCTGGAGTTCAACGAGCTTCTGGAGAGCATCGCGTCGAAGCTCGGCGTCCACTACGAGCCGGTCGAGTCAATCGACTCGCAGCTTCGCATCGTGCAGTTCTACGACACAAAGAATGAAGATCTGCGGCGCAACAAGCTGATCTTTCGCATTCGGCAAATCCGCCCGGACTGCTGGCCCGACGACAGCTGGGAGCTGACGTTCAAATGCCGGGCGGCGGGATACGACAAGGCGGCCGCCTTCGACACGAACACGACGTTTACCAAACTGCAAAAGAAGAAGTTCAAGGAGGAGTTGATCCGTGGGGAAACCCCGGGCACGATGCGCAGCATCTACTCAAACAACGTGATCGTGGAATATCCCGGAATCGACGTCGGGAGTTTTCCCATCTCGCGATTGATGGACGCCCTGCCGCACCTCCAGACGCTCGGATTGGATCCGAACGAAACCCTTTCGGTCGTCGCCGGAGCGAGGGTCTTCGAAATTCAAGCGAACCTAGGGAATTTCTCCTTCGGTCACGGCGTGACGGCACACGCGACGCTCGCGCTGTGGGCGCGTCCAATCCCCGATCGGTTCGAGCCCCTCGTAGCGGAGTTTGGATTCTCAACGCACGTGCTCGGGACCACGAAAGAAGAGAAAGCGCAGGCCGCCGCGGACGATTTCTTCAAGGCGCTGCAGCTACCGCTGCGGGATTGGCTCGCAAGCGGCACGACGAAGACCGCGCTGATCTACGGTGATGAGGAGCGAGCTGGATAATGGATCACTTGCCATCATGGAACGCCGGGCCGGCCAAGTCGGCGATAGAAGAGTTCGTATACGCGGCGACCGACCCGACGGGCCCCCAGTTCGTGCCCGAAGACGAGCGGATTGCGACGTTCGACCAAGACGGAACGATGTGGGTCGAACACCCGATCGTAACGCAGCTCGCGTTTGCGCTCGCTCGCGTCTTCGCACTCGCGCCCGAAAACCCGAAGTGGAAGGACGCGGAGCCCTTTAAATCCGTCCTCGCGCGCGACCAAGCAGCGATCGCGAAATTCACCATGCAGGACCTCGAAGCGATCCTCATGGCTACCCACGTGGGCATGGCAACCGGCGACTTTCACGCGATCGTCTCGGAGTGGATAGCCCAAGCCAGAGACCCTAGGTGGAAACGGCGCTACACCGAGCTCGTTTACCAGCCCATGCTCGAGGTCATGCAGTATCTGCGGGCTAACGACTTCAAGATCTACATCGTGACGGGCGGCGGTCAAGCCTTCGTCCGAACGTTCGCGCAACAGGTCTACGACATTCCACCGCAGCGCGTTATCGGCTCGGCCGTGAAAACAAACTACTCTTATACCAAAGAAGGCCGTGCCGTACTCGTCAAGCAACCGGCGCTGCTCTTTTTCGACGATACAACTGCGAAGCCCGAGGACATCTATTTGTTTCTCGGGCGCCGCCCGCGGGCGGCATTCGGAAACTCGGATGGCGATCGGCCGATGCTCGAGTATACCAATGGAAATAGCGGCGCGACCCTGACGATGCTCGTGCTGCACGACGACCCCGACCGCGAGTACGCATACGGTCCGGCAAACGGGCTACCGGAATCGAAACTCAGCCCTTTCTCGCAAGCGACGTTCGACGAGGCGACGGCCAAAGGGTGGCCGGTCATCAGCATGAAGAACGACTGGAAACGAATTTTCGCTTTCGACCCGTAGGCCCGCGCTGGTTTAAGTGTCTTTTACGCAGCGGAAGCCGAGATGCGCCATCCCGGTATCGATCATCTGCGGCGACCGCGCGGCGGGCCGAAACCGCAAGCAGTAGTTGGGTGCGCAGAGGAACGATCCGCCTTTGAGAACCTTGCGCGGTATGCGAAAGTTCGGCTGCGTCGGATCGTAGCTTTGCTCCAAGGTCGGCGCGCGTCCGCCGCCGCCGCAACAAGGCGACGGCTGCACGTCGCGGCGCGGAACATACCAATCGCTCGTCCATTCCCACACGTTGCCGGCCATGTCGTACAGGCCGTAATCGTTAGGCGCAAACATCCCCACGGGAGCGGTGCGCGCGTATCCGTCCGTTACGAAGTTCTGCCATGGAAACTGTCCTTGCCACGTGTTTGCTGCGGGCTTGCCGCCGGGCTCCATTTCCTCGCCCCAAACGAAGTCTTCACCGCTGCGACCGCCGCGCGCGGCGTACTCCCATTCCGACTCGGTGGGCAGACGCTTTCCAGCCCACTCCGCGTAGGCTTGCGCGTCCTCGTACGCGATGTGGACCACCGGGTGGTCGGGCCGCGATTCGAGCGAACTTCCCGGGCCCTCGGGGTGGTTCCAGCTTGCGCCGTGGACGTATTCCCACCATTGGCTCCAGTCGCGAAGGTCGACGGGGCCGCGCGTTGGCCGAAATACGAGCGCGCCCGGGACGAGTTCGCCGGGAAGTGCTCCGGGGTAGTCCGCGGGGTTGAGCGGCCGTTCCGCAACGGTTACGTATCCGGTCTTGCGAACGAATCGCGAGTATTCACGATTGGTAACCGCATACGCGTCGATGAAGAAGCCAGCAACGTCGACTTCATGCACCGGCGCTTCCTCGGGATAAAACTTCTCCGACCCCATGAGGAAACGCCCCGACGGAATCCATTTCATTCCATCCGGAGTCGTCTGCTTCGGAACCGCCTCGTCAATCGTCATCGTGCTTTCTCCGGTCCATTTTACCACCGGGTGAAAATCGCGCGAGCCGTCGGCTCGCCCGATTTTGCTTCTTCTTACTGGAGGACGTTACTGGAGGACGCGTTGACCGACGACGCGACCCACGGGCGGCGTCGTATCCGCTCCATTGCCCCACACGGCGTTGAAGCTGTTGTTGTCGCCGTTGAACCAGAACGAGAACCATCCTGAACCGCTCGGGCCGACCCACGTCGCCCTGACCTTGTCCTTGGTCCGGAACTTCCCGTTGATCACGATAAGCTCTCCGACGTGGCAGACCACCGTTACGCCCGATTCCTTGCAGCTCATCGGTCCGATGAAACCGCCGGCGTTGCCGGCACCGGCAAGATGCCATTTCCCGGCGGCCGTGATCGGCGACGGCGGCAGAACCTTGTTGCCGACAAACGAGCCGTTGGCAGCCCGCCCGTTGTAGCCCCACGTGCCGTTGAAGCTGTGACCATTTGGCGTAACGTAGATCGTCAGCCAGCCGGCGCCGCCCGGACCGTGCCATTTTCCGTTGATTTGAGTGTCGTTGACGAACTCGCCGGTGTAACCGTTACCGGTCTTGGCATTCTGGCCGACGATGCCCATTCCCGACTGGGTTACCGTGATCGTCCCGGTCGTGGTACCATTGGCACCCGTCTGTTGAACGGCCCAGGTTCCGTTGACGTTCGGCGGTGCAGCCAACGCCGGTGCGATCGAGAGCGCCGCGACCGCGACGCCGCAAATGAGTGAAGCAGCAAGACGTCTCAAGAATTTTTCTCCTTCGTATGCTCGGTGTGCCAGGCCGGTCCGACGGCCTGCGGACCCTACTAGCTTAGCGCACCCCGCGCAGCGGCGGCTATCCTAAAACTGCAAATGGACGCCGGAACGCAGCACGGCTACAACCCCATAAGCCGCGCCAGTACCACGCGCTGAATCTCGTTGGTACCTTCGCCGATTTCGTTGATCTTTTGGTCGCGGTACATTCGCGAGATCGGATACTCGTCCATAAAGCCGTAGCCGCCGTGGATCTGCAGCGCCTCGTTAACGACGCGATGTGAGAGCTCTCCGGCGAAGAGCTTCGCGAAGCTGGCCGCTTGAACGTAGTCACGCCCTCGATCTTTCTCCCACGCAGCGCGCAGCATCATCAGCTTCGCGTGCTCGATCTGCGTAAGCATGTCGACGAGCTTAAAGGAGATCGCCTGAAACTTCGAGATCGGCTGGCCGAATGCGTGACGTTCCTTCGCGTAGGCGAAGGCTTCGTCGTAGGCGCCCATCGCTAGCCCGATCGAGAGCGCGGCAACGGAGATGCGGCCGCCGTCGAGGATCGAGAGAAACTGCCGGTACCCCTCGCCTCGTGGGCCGAGCAAGTTCTCTTCGGGCACTTCTGCATCGGCAAAGGAAAGCTCGCGCGTGTCCGAAGCGCGCCACCCCATCTTGCGGTATTTGCGGCTTCGGGTGAAGCCGGGCGTCTCTTGCGGAACGATGATGTTCGAAATCTCGCGCGAACCGTCGGATCGCTTTCCCGTCACCGCCGTAATCGTCGTGCCGCCGCTGATATCCGTGCCCGAGTTCGTGATGAAGGCTTTCGTGCCGTCGATCACCCACTTTCCGTCGCGCAACACCGCTTTGGTCTGGACGTTCCCGGCGTCGCTCCCGGCGCTGGGCTCGGTCAGACCGAAGCCCCACAACATCTTCCCCTGCGCCAGCGGTATCAGATACTTCTGCTTCTGAGCTTCGGTCCCGAAAAGATAGAACGGCGTGGCACCGAGGGAGACGTGAGCCGCCATCGTTATGGCGGTCGAAGCATCGGCGCGCGCGATTTCCATCACGGCCAGCGCGTAGCTCACGGTGTCGCCTCCGGCTCCCCCGTACTCTTCGGGAAACGGCAGCCCCATGAACCCGAGCTCCGCCATCTTCGCAATCAACTCGTACGGAAATCGCTCCTCGCGATCCATCTCTTCGGCGCGCGGCCGCACCTCGTCGCGCGCGAACTCGCGCGCCAGGCTCTGGATCGCCTTCTGCTCGTCGGTTAAATCGAAGTCCATGGCGGAGGTATAGCCCCTACTGTGCGAAAAACTCCTCTCCCAGCGATGATCTCCCTGCGCGGCGTTTCGCTCGTCTATCCTAACGGCGTGCGCGCCCTAGACAATGTAAGCCTTGAGATCGGCAAGGGCGACTTCGTCTTCCTCGTCGGTCATTCGGGAACCGGAAAATCGAGTCTCTTGCGTTTGCTGTACCGGGAGGCCGCTTCGACGTCCGGCGAAATCATCGTGGACGGCATTCGCGTCGACCGTTTGCGCCGCAACAGAGTTCCGGCGCTGCGCCGCCACCTCGGCGTCGTCTTCCAAGACTTCAAACTGCTGATCGACAAAACGGTTTGGGAGAACGTCGCCTTCGCGATGCAGGTAACCGGAGCGCACACCCGCGACGTGATGCGGCAGGTGCCGCGCGTTCTCGATCTCGTGGGCCTCTCGCACAAGAGCCGCATGTATCCCAACGAGCTTTCGGGGGGCGAGCAGCAGCGCGCGGCCATCGCTCGCGCCCTGGTCAACAATCCGAAGATCTTGCTCTGCGACGAGCCGACCGGGAACTTGGATCCCGTGAATACCACGGAGATCACGGCACTGCTGCAGCGCATCAACCTCAAAGGAACGACCGTCGTCGTTGCGACTCACAATCAGGCCGTCGTCGACCGGATGCGCCGGCGCGTCGTACGCTTAGAAGACGGCCGGATTACTACGGACGAAGAGCGAGGTTACTACTATCTTGGACTCGGGCAAGGTCAAGTTCTTTCTGGGTGAGGTGCTGCGCAACTTTTCGCGCAACACCGGCATGCAGGTTACCGCCATCGGCACCGTCGCCATCACCATCATCTTACTCGGGCTCTTTCTTTTCGTGCGAGCGACGCTTGCCGACGCCGGCAACCGGCTGCTGGATCAAATCGAGATTTCGGCCTACTTGCAGCCTGACGCAACGGCGGTGCAGGCCGCGGCGATCGGGCACTTTCTCGCGCAAGATCCACGAATCGCGTCGGCCCAGTTCGTGCCCAAGAAACAAGGCTTGGCCGAGCTTCGGGCGCGCACGCGCGGCTCGATCGACACGGCGCTGCTGACCGAGAATCCGCTGCCTGACAAGTTTCGAATCAAAGTGCGCGATCCCGAGCAGGTCGAGCCGGTTGCGGCGACGGTCCGCCGCCTGGCCGGCGTCGATAATGTAGTCTACGGACAGAAGATCGTCCAGCGATTGCTCGCGCTCGGAGCCGTGCTTCGCCGAGTCGGCATCGGGCTTATTTTGGCATTCGTCGGTGTTGCCGGCATCATCATCTCCAATACGATCCGCCTGACGGTCTTCGCACGTCGCCGGGAGATCGCCATCATGCAGCTCGTCGGCGCTACGAATACCTACATCCGTCTTCCGTTCATTTGCGAAGGGCTGCTCGACGGCATCGTCGGCGCACTCGTCGCCTTGGGTTTGCTGGAGATCGCGCGGGCCGCGCTCTGGCCTCGGCTGCTCGAAGCGCTGCCGTGGGTTCAACTCACGGCGATGCCGGTCGACGCGCGCCTTCTAGCTGCGCAGCTGGTCCTGACCGGCGCGGCCATCGGCGTTCTTGCATCCTGGATCTCCGTGGGGCGCTACCTGCGCACGTGAAGCGCCTCACGTTTCATCGTGCGGTTTGCGTGGTTCTCACTGCCGTGCTGCTGCCGGTCCACGCCGGGGCCAACGGGCCGACGCTCGAGCAGCGCATCGCCGCCGAGCGGGCCAAAGCGCAGGCGATTCAAATGCGTCTGCACGCCAAGCGCGCCGAGCTTGGCGAGGCGACCCTACACTACAACGACCTGCAACATCAGCTCGACCAAACCAACGCCGCGATCGACCAAGTCAACGGACGGATCGACTCCCTCGCAGCCCAACAAGAATCGACGCAGCGCCGCATCGCCTGGACTGCGATTCAGCTCGAGGCCGCGCAGCGCTCCCTGCGTTTGCACGACGATTTGCTCAAGCGACGGCTGGTCGATATCTACGAGTACGGCGACCTCAGCTACGTCGATGCTCTGATTGCGGCCCGTTCGTTCAGCGAGTTTGTCGAACGATGGGAAGATCTGCGTCTGCTCATCGCCGCAAACCAACGCGCCGTTCGCGCACGCAAGGCGGCCGAAGCACGCGTGGCGGCGGTTGAAGCCGACCTGGAGACGACGCGCTTGCAACTACAGCAAGAAGAGCAGGCCCAGGACGAAGCTCGCAGTCAGCTCGGATCGCTTGCCGACGAGCGCCGGAACCTCGTGACGCTCGCGGGAATCCACCGCCGCAGCGTCGCCACCGAGGTTGCCCAGATGGAAGATCTTTCGGCCGCCGAGGAAGCCTCGCTCGAACGGCTCATCCTGGAGCGCGAGCGCGAACTCGAAGCGTCGCGGCGCGCGGCCGGAATCGCCGGCGGCGCAGACCGTTCCGGCGCGTCGGGCATGTTTTCGTGGCCGGTCACCGGGACGATCACCTCGCCCTTCGGCTGGCGTTCCAATCCCTTCGGCGGCTCGCCGGAGTTCCATCAAGGGCTCGACATCGCGGCGCCGTCGGGAACGACCGTGACCGCCGCGGCCGGGGGCACCGTCATTATGGCGCAGTGGTACGGCGGCTATGGAAACTACATCTTGATCGATCACGGCGGCGGCTACTCAACCGGCTACGGGCACCTCTCGGCTATCTACGTCTCCAACGGGCAGTCGGTCCAGCGCGGGCAGGCTATCGGCGCGGTCGGCTCAACGGGGCAATCGACCGGCCCCCATCTCCACTTCGAAGTTCGAATTGCGGGGAAACCGGTTGACCCCGCACCCCGGCTCCATTAAGACTAAGCGAGTAATCTACCTAAAAAGGAAACTTGCGGGCCTTCGAGCCGGGTATTGATAAGGGAACTATGAGCCTTTCCATCCGCCTTCTACTGACAGCACTGATTGCATTCGCCTTGGTGGCGGCAACGGCACTCTACGTCGGGTACCGTAGCGGCGCCATTGCCGGGCAGCCGGTGCTCGAAGTCGCTACAACCGGCAACTTACGCGATCTGCTTCCGACGCACGATTCGCCGGGATCGGCCATCGCCGATCTGACGTTGCGGAGACTCGAAGTCGAGTACTACAAGCCGATCGCGCCGGAGACTCCGCTCGACGGCGAGCGCGATGCATTGCGGACCTTCTTGCATTCCAAGAAGATCGGCGCTGCAACGTTGCCCGCGCAAACGGCGAACGGAGACGAGGTCAACGACGGCGCGCACGCGGCCGCCCTTCTCGCCTACGCCCAGCAGCACTATGGCAACGCCTTGGGAACGGGCGGCGACGACGACCTTACCAACGCGGCGCTTCGCGGAATCATGACCTCCGTCCGGGATCCATATACGGTCTACCTCTCGCCGCAAGAAATCCAAGGGCTCAACGAGTCGCTCTCGGGCGGAAACTTCGGCGGCATTGGCGTCTACATCTATCAGCTCAAGGACGGTCGCATCATCGTGGCGCCCATCGAGCACATGCCTGCGGCGAAGGTAGGAATGAAGCCCGGTGAGATTGTCGACACCGTCGACGGCAAGCCGGTTCGCGGTCTTCCGCTCGACCACGTTGAGACGATGATTCGCGGGGAAGCCGGAACTGTCGTGCATTTGAGAGCGTACCCGTATAAGAATCCGTCGGCCGAGCGAAGCTATGCCATCGTTCGCGAGATCATCCTCGTCCCAACGGTGCGCGCGAAGATGGAAGGAGATATCGACTACATCCGGCTCGCCGATTTTGGGAAGACTTCAGGCGATGAGATGCGCAAGGCCTTGCTCGAGGGCAAGGCCAAGGGCGCTCGCGGATACATCCTGGATTTCCGCGATAACGGCGGCGGCTTGCTCGATGCTGCGGTCGCAATCTCGAGCCTCTTCATTCCGCAGGGAACGATCGTCTCTACAATTCGGCGCGATGGTGGGCGCACCACCGACGAGGCTCTGGGTGACGCGATCGACGGCCTTCACCCGCTCGTCGTGCTGGTCAACAAGTACACCGCCAGCGCATCCGAGATCACCGCGGGCGCCCTTGAGGACTACCACCTCGCCACGCTGGTGGGAACCCGCACGTTCGGCAAAGGCGTCGTGCAGACCATCTTCGCGCTTCCCGAGCAAGGGGGCGCGTTGAAGATTACGACGGCACGGTACCTTACCCCGGCGGGGCGCGACATCCAGCACCACGGAATCGAACCGAACATCGTCGTCAACCAAGAACCCAACCCGTCCCTCGTCGATACGCCCGCCGACAAACAGCTCGCGGCCGCTAAGGCACACTTACGCCAACTCATACGTTAATTGTGGTGATCATGAAACGCACGCTCGTCCTCTTACTCTTTGCGGCACTCGCGGTGACCTCCGCACGGCTTCTGCCGGCCTCGGCCGCCGCGCCGCAACTCTCGCCGGCCGACGCCGGCGAAGTCTCGACCAGCTACACATATTTGACGGAGAACTTCTACAAGAAGGTCGACCCGCAAGTCGTTCTCGACTCGATTCGGCTCACGTTGCTTTCGGCGATGCGAACCGCGGGCGTGAAGCACGCGGCGTTGCCGCCGATGCATGCGGCTACCGCTCCGGGTACCGACGTTCGCGAGATCGACCGCGAGATCGTGGATGCCGCCGGAGAGTCCGCGTCCAAGTTTACCGTGCACGATCTCAGTTACGTCGCCTTGGACGGCATGATGAAATCGGTCAACGACCGCTACACGGTCTTCCTTTCGCCCAAGGATTTCGCCGGCCTCAATCAAGGCCTCGACGGCGGAGATTTTGGAGGAACGGGGATCGTCATTCAGATCGACGATAAGACGAAGTACATCTCGGTTGAAAACGTCGTCCCCGACGCGCCTGCGGATAAGGCAGGCATCCAGCAGGACGACCTGATCACGGCCATTGACGGAACCTCGACCAAAGGCATGAGCCTGCCGGCTGCGAGCAGCAAGCTTCGCGGGAAGGAAGGCACGCACGTTACGCTGACCATCTCGCGCGATGGCGCAGGCTTAGCGAGTCCGGTCATGATTACTCGCGCCAA
>JBEKRW010000056.1:0-11418 GCA_049517595.1 Candidatus Cybelea sp.
GCTGCGGCACGAGGGTGAACTCCTGATAGATCATGCCGATGCCCAAATGCTGCGCGCGTTGGGGCGAGTCGATTTCAACCGGTGCGCCGTCGATAGCGATCTGGCCACTGTCTGCACGAAGCGCCCCGGCAAGAATCCTCATCAGCGTCGATTTTCCGGCGCCGTTTTCGCCGACCAAGACCAGCACTTCGCCGGCCGCAAGCGTCAGGGAGACGTCGGAGAGTGCTCGAACCCCGGGAAAGCTTTTCCCGATGCCGCGCATCTCGAGCAGCGGCGCCGGCACGTTATGAGGACTTCGTAAACGCGCCGACGGGAATCTTGACGAACGCCGGCGGCTTCTTCCCAACGAAGTAATCGTGGATGACGTCGATGGTCGTCGAACCGATTTTAACCGGATACTGGATGGCGTCGCCATACATTTCGCCGGCTGCGATTGCACGGCGGGCTTCGGGCGTTGCATCGTATCCGACGATTGCGACCTTTCCGGTTAATCCGGCGGCGCGAACCGCGGCGAGCGCGCCGAGCGCAGAATCGTCGTTGATTCCAAAGATGCCGTTGAGATCGCGATGGGCTTGCAGAATGTCGCCGGTGTCGCTGTTCGCCTTGTCGCGCGTTCCACCCGAATCAACGTCGGCGACCACGGTAACGCCCGGGCAGAGCTGCGCGATCGCTTTCTTGAAACCTTCGACGCGCTGCTGAACGCTGGAGACTTCGGGCTCGTCGACGATTGCAACCGTGCCGCTCTTTCCGACGGCCGCGCAGATCAGTTTGCCTGCCTCAAATCCACCTTGCACGTTGTCGCTGGCAATGTGCGCCACGACGTGTCCCTGATTGCTCTGGCTCGCAATGTCCGCCGTGAAGACCGGGATGTTCGCGGAGTTCGCCTCGGCAATCGCGCTGCCGATCGCGGCCGAGTCGTACGGCGTGAGGACCATGGCATCGACGCGTTTGGAGATGAAATCCTCGACCTGGCTCTGCTGTCGCGCGTTGTCGCGGTTGGCATCGACGACGATCAGCGAGTAGCCGTATTTCGCGGCCTCGGCCCGCATGCCGGATTCCATGTCCTGGTAAAACTGCGCCTCACGGTTTTGGATGGAAACGCCGATCGTCTTATGCGATGCACTGGCAGGGCCCGGCTGCGCCGACACCGCCGACTGGGACGTGCCGTGGGCACAGGCCCCAAGCGAAGCAAGCGCGGCGAGCGTTGCCGCAACCCGAGCGAGCGCTCTTTTCAATCGATTTCTCCCTTGCAGTAACGGACTGGTAACGGCGGTCTTTTGAACGCTTCGCTATATCCGGCCTCTTGAAGATTGTCCACAGCCTGTGACATTGGTCTTGTGCAATCTGTGGAAAAGGCCGTTTTTTACGCTGGTTCTCTCGTGAATTATGGGCCGATCCCGCATCGGCTTAACGCCTGCTTAGCTTTCCTTGCTTTCGGCGGCCAGCGCCGTATCTGCCGCCAGCCAAGGATCGGCTATCTCCGCGCGAGCAAAGGGCCGCGGTGCCGTGCCCTCCGGATTCTTCTTGAGCCACGCTGCCGCCAGAACCGCAAGGTACTCGAAATCGTGGTACTGCGCTTGGCCGCGTTTACGCCGCATGATGGCGATCGCCGGCGATAGGTGCTTCCAGCAATGGACGATTAACCGCCCAAAAAGATCCATAAACGTATCTTCTGAAACGAGATCTCGCTTGACCAAGGTGCCCATTTCATTGAGCCAGTTGCAGGCGACCATCTCCGGATGCACTTTCGGATCGATGAATCCGAGCTGGTCGAGGTCGCGGCGGTAGGCCGGATCTTCCAAGCGGTGGGGCAGATGCTCTTGGACGTAGCTAAGCGCCGCCTGCATTTCGGGACCGCGAAAATCGTGCTCGAGTGAGAGCAACGCCTGCAACTGATTGCCGCCCCGCATGTGCCGCAGCTGAATGAGCGCGGCGATGACGCTGCCGCCGACCACCACGAACGTCCCGACCTGACCCAGCGCGCTCGCCACCGACGCCCAGGCGTTTATCGTCTCGGCACTCACGGCTTGGCGGATTCTTGGCCGCGTGGCGCGACCCCTAGACGCCGGGGTCGCTGCGCGCAGATGCCCGATGTGCTCTCGCTCGCCTATTCAGCCGCAATGCTCGGCATCGAGGGCTACGTCGTGCGCGTCGAAGCCGACAGCGCTCCCGGGACGCCGGGCTTCGCCATCATCGGCCTGCCGGACCGCGCTCTGGGCGAGGCGCGAGAACGCGTGCGGGCCGCGATTTTCAACTCCGGGTTTTCCTATCCGGCGGGCCGGTTGCTGGTAAATCTTTCGCCGGCCGACGTTCGCAAGGCCGGGCCATCGTTCGATCTTGCAATCGCGCTGGCCCTATTGGGGATGGACGAACAAGTCGGGCGGCCCGCATTGCAAGAGTTTATCGCGCTGGGCGAGCTCGCGCTCGATGGCCGGCTACAGCCCGTAAGCGGCATTCTCCCAATGGTGCTCGGGGCGCACAATGCCGGCTTTTCAAAGTTGATCGTTCCCGCTTGCAACGCCGACGAGGCCGCGCTCGTCTCCGGCATCGAGCTTTATGCGATCGACTCGCTGCGTTCGGCCGTCGCGGTGTTGATGGGTAACGGTGCGAAATGGCGCCGGCGGACCGCCCCGGTTGTGCGCGACGCAAACGACGAAGCGATTTACGGCGACCTCGTCGACGTGCGCGGACAGCTCGCTGCTAAACGCGCGCTGGAAATCGCGGCGGCCGGCGGACACAATCTCTTGCTCGTCGGGCCGCCGGGATGTGGGAAGACGATGCTGGCCCGGAGACTGCCCTCCATTCTTCCGTCGATGTCGCAGCACGAAGCGCTCGAGGTCACGAAAATCTATAGCGTCGCGGGATTGCTCGTGGGGCGAGCCGGAATCGTTCGAGCGCGGCCGTTTCGTTTTCCGCATCACACGATCAGCCAAACTGCGCTCGTCGGCGGCGGCGCCTTGGTCAAGCCCGGAGAGATTTCCCTAGCGCATCACGGCGTGCTGTTTCTCGACGAGCTGCCGGAGTTCGCGCGAAGCGCGATCGAAGTTATGCGACAGCCTTTGGAAGAGGGCACGGTAAGAATTGCGCGAGCTGCCGGAACCTTCACGTATCCCGCTCGCTTTCAACTCGTCGCGTCGATGAATCCGTGCCCCTGCGGTTATCGCGGCACGCGCAACGCGGAGTGCCGCTGCGACGACGCGATGGTCGCCAAGTACGTCAGCAAGCTGTCGGGCCCGCTGCTCGACCGCATCGACTTGCAGATCGAGATGAGTCGCGTGCCGTTCGACGACATGGTCCGTTACGATGGCGGCGAACGCTCGCCAACGATTCGAGCGCGCGTCGTCGCCGCCCGAGAACGCCAGCGCTCGCGCTTTCGTGGAACCTCGCTCACGTGCAATGCAGAAGTTCCCGGGAACGCGATGCAGCGCTACTGCACGCTCCATGCCGGGGCGATGCACGTCCTCTCGCTGGCGAGCGCAAAGCGCCAGTTTTCCGCGCGCGCTCTCGATCGCATCGCGCGCGTCGCGCGTACGATCGCCGATCTCGCGGGCGTCGACGAGATCCAATCGGAGCACGTCGCCGAAGCGATTGCGTACCGCAGTTTGGAACGGCTTGGCTTCGCGGCCTAGGGAACCTTCGGAAGGCGCGCCTATCGCGCGGGCGAACAAGCGCGCGTGCAGTTTCTCTTTGCGATATTCCTTGCGTTGACCGCGCCGACCGCACTCGTGGATACTTTCGTCGGCACGTCGGGGACGCCGGCCGGCGGCCCGATCGATACGTTCCCCGGCGCCGATCTGCCCTTCGGCATGGTGCAGTGGAGCCCGGATACGCCGTCGCAAAATGCCGGTGGCGGCTACGAGTACAATGACAATCACATCACCGGTTTGAGCCTCACCCATCTCAGTGGACCGGGTTGTAGCGTCTTCGGCGATTTCGGCATCTTGCCGATTGCCGGAGCGCTGCCGTCGTCGCCCGCAACGGCATCTGCGCCGTTCGCGCACGCAAGCGAAGAGAGCGCGCCCGGATGGTATGCGGTTTCGCTCGGCGAGCCTGCGGTTCGCGCCGAGCTTACCGTAACGATGCGGACCGGCATCGGCCGCTTCACCTTTCCCGCAACGTCGCAAGCGAATCTGCTCGTGAACGTCGCCTCGAATCAGGCGGGCGTCCTGGCCTCCAGCGTGCGCATCGACGCGCCCAACGAGATCTCCGGTTCCGCGACGAGCGGCTTCTTCTGCGGAATGCCCGACCAATATACCGTCTATTTCGTCGCGCAGTTCGACCGGCCGTCCCGCGCGCACGGAACGTGGCAGGCTAACCGGCTCTTCCCGGACACAGCGTCAGCGCAAGGGCCGGCCGCGGGAGCCTGGCTGGCCTTCGATGCAACGCAGAACCGCCAGGTCCAAATGAAGGTCGGCCTCTCCTTCGTCAGCACGGCGGGCGCGCGCGCAAACCTTGCGGCTGAGAACGCCGGGTGGAACCTAATCGGCGTGCGCGACCGCGCAACGGAAAAGTGGAGCGCGATGCTGCGCCGGATCGCCATCGACGGCGGCACGACGGTGCAGCAAAAGATATTCTACACGGCCTTCTATCACGCGCTGCTCCATCCCAACGTCATCAGCGACGTCACGGGAGAATACGCCGGCGTCGATGGCCGCGTGCACCACGTCGCGGCGGGCCACGCCGAGTATGCAAACTACTCCGATTGGGACATCTACCGCACCGAAGTTCCGCTGCTCGCGTTGATTGCACCAGTCGAAACGAGCGATATGATGCAGTCGCTCGTCGACGCATATCGTCAGGAGGGCTGGCTCCCGCGCTGGCCACTGGTCAACGGCCCGACCAGCGTAATGGGTGGCGACTCCGTTGACGCGGTGATCGGCGGCGCCTACGCGTTCGGAGCGCGCGCCTTCGATGCACGCGGCGCGCTCGCGGCGGCGATCAAGGGCGCGACCAGCACGCAACCGCCGCCCGCGCAAGGCTGGTATTTCGAGCGCTGGGAGCTGAACGACCAATACTTGCAGCACGGATACGTGGTGAACACGCATACGACCTCGGTCGCTCCGGTCCCCAACGGCGCATCCGAAACGCTCGAATACGCGCTGGACGATTTCGCAATCTCGCGGCTCGCGCTAGGCGTCGGCGATCGTTCGGCCTATCGCGACTATTTCGCGCGATCGTCGAATTGGGCCACCCTCTTCGACGCGGCAACCGGCTGGATTGCGCCACGCGATGCGGACGGCGCTTTCATGCAGACGTCGCTCACCGAAAACGGGCAGAGCGGTTTTCAAGAAGGCAACGCGGCGCAGTATACCTGGATGGTGCCGCAAGACCTGCGCGATCTCGTCAACGCAATGGGTGGTGCGCGCGCTGCCGCCGCCAAGCTCGACGGATTCTTTACCCAAATAAACGCTGGGGAGGATAAGCCGTATGCCTGGCTCGGGAACGAGCCCAGCCTCGGCACGCCGTGGGTCTATCTCTCCGCCGGCGAGCCGTGGCGCGCGCAAGCAATTCTGCGCGAAGCCATGACGACGCTCTACAACGACGCGCCCGACGGGCTGCCCGGCAACGACGATCTCGGTACGATGAGCGCGTGGTACGTCTGGTCCGCGATGGGCTTGTATCCGCAGAATCCCGCAATACGTTACCTCGATATTGGCGCACCGCTCTTCCGCTCGGTTCGCATCGATTCTCCGAGCGGCCTCACGGTCGAAATCTCTGCATCGAATGCGGCGACCAACGCCCAATACGTCGAGGCGTTACGCGTCGACGAGCGCGCGAGCAACAAGAGCTGGATTGCGCTTCCCGAGCGCGGAAACGTGCGGCTCGACGTCACGCTCGGCGCCACGGCCCAAGAGCGCTGGGCCACCGGCGCCGGGGATGCGCCGCCGTCGTACGCGCTGAGTGCGCCGGCGATTCCGGCATCGACGGCTGCAGCGTTCGTGAAGCCCGCAAGTGCCATCGTCGTTCGCAGCGGCGACGTCAAGACGCCGATCGTGCTTGACGTTTCGAATCGTCTCGGCGCAACGGCCGCAGATGTTACTTGGCGCGCAACCTTGCCTCCGGGTTTCACCATCGACAGCTTCAGCGGGAGAATCTCTATCGAACCGCACGCCGACCGCACGGTCGACCTTCGCTTAACCGCCGGCGGAACGCTCGGAACCGGCTACTACAACGTGCGCTTCGACGGGAGCGCGCAAAACGGCGCGCGCCTCGAACACATCGATCTGCCCGTGCTCGTCACGCGAGGCAACGAGTGGCCGGCGATGGCGTACGCGGCCAATCGCTTCGGCAACAGCGTGACGCCGATCGACCTCACAACCGGCGTCGCCGCCAACGAAATTGCGGTGGGCGAAGAACCGCGCACCGCGGCGCTGAGCGCCGGTGGAGATCGGTTATACGTCGTCGACTCCGGAGCCAATGAGGTCAGCGTCGTGGATACGCGCGACGGAAAGCGCATCGCGGCTGCTAAGACCGGCGGAACGCCGATGGATGCCGCGCTGACGCCCGACGGTAAAACGCTCTGGGTCGCCAATAACGACGACGGCACGGTCCAAGCGATCGACACCGCGACGCTTCGCGCCGGCCCAACGGTTCACGTGGGTTCGCATCCGCGCGCGCTGGCGATCGACGCCGCCGGATTGACGCTCTACGTCAGCAACTCGTGGTCCAATAGCGTGACGCCGATCGACCTGCGCACCGGCACCGCCGGCGGCGAGATCCCCGTTGGGCTGCGCCCCGCAGGCATCGCGCTCGGCCCCGACGGCAAACGCCTCTACGTCGCCGACAGCGCATCCAACGACATCACCGTCATCGACCTCGGCACGCGCCGGACCATCGCGCGCGTCCCCGTCGGCGTGGATCCGCTCGCAATCACAATTTCGCCGGACGGCCGCGTCGCCTATGTCAGCAACCACGCGAACTCCACGATCACGCCATTCGATCCGCAGACCAACGAAGCCGCGGCACCAATCGAAGTCGGAGGCGCGCCCCTGGGCATCATCTTCACCGCCGGCGGCAAACGCGCGCTCGTGCTGCTCTCGCGCGACAACGCGGCCGTGTTTGTCGACGTCGCCGCGCGCCGCGCGGGGCCGCCGATTCCGCTCGGGAACGGACCGTTCGGCATCGCCGGGCCGCCGCCGGGGCGCTAGGTCTCGGGTTCGTCGAACTGCGGGATCGCGTCGCCGTCGAGGAACGCGGCGAGCTCGCTCGGTGAAAACTGAAGGCCGGCCCAAAACGGGCCGAACTCGCCGTACCTCGCGCTGGCCTCGTCAAAGCGCATCTCGTAGACGAGTTTCTTGAAGACGAGCGGATCGTCGGCATAAAGGTCGACGCCCCACTCGAAATCATCGAAGCCTACGGACCCGGAGATCACTTGCGTGACGCGGCCGTGATAGGTGCGCCCGACGACGCCGTGTTCGCTCATCATCTTGGCGCGAGCCTCGAAGCCGAGGATGTACCAGTTTTGCACCTCGCCACGACGCTTGCTCATCGGATAAAAGCAATGATAGCGCCGCGACGGGATTCGGGCCCACAACCGCGGCTCGATATACGGGCTCTCGGCCTGCTTGCGGACGAGCTCGTCGAAGCCAGCGATCCATTCCGGCGACTGCGGCGCGAGCCCGCGCTGATTTAGCTCGGCGTGAATCTTTCCGGTCGCATCGTACAGCCCGACCTCCAACACCGAAACGTACGATCCGCGCGGCGCGAGAAACTCGCGCAGCTCGAGCTTGTCCACCAGCGTCTGAGCGTACGCGAGCCCGTCGAACGTGCGAGCGTAATGCGTGAGCATGAGATCGCCCTTATGACCGACGATCTGCGCCAACCCCACGTCGCCGTCGTCACTGCCCTTGAGGTGCACTACCAGGTCGGCAGCGTGACCAGCGTATTTATTGCGCCGCTTCTCCGGCAGCGAATCCCAGGCGCGCCGGTCGAAAGCAAACATGCGATGGAGAATCCACCAGCCTTCCAGCGATTCCGGGACGTTTGGGTCGCGCATCTTCCTCGCCGGTTCGTGCTAGCTGCGAGCTAATACTTTCGCGCGCTTCACCTCGGCTTCGACTTCGGCCTCGAGGCGGTCGGGATGCTCGCGGTATTTCGCCCAGAGGGGCGGGGTGTGCGCGATGTCGTTGAGGACCCGCGCGTAGACGGCATTGACGGGCACCGGCACGCGAAGCTCCAGGCCTGCGGCTGCGACGGCCCCGTTGAGCACGTCGACCTCCGTCCGCGGCTTGGCACGCCGCAGGTCGATCAGCAGCGAGGGCGGCTTGGTTCCGCGCGCGGCGGCGATGTTGTGCGCCAAAAGGGTCCGCGCGACAGGGCTGGGCAGGTTCGCGACGCCAAAGAGCGCGCGTACCGGATAGCGAGGCAAATCGATCGGCTCGATCTTTAGGGCCGCCATCACGGAGCGAACCTCTCGAATCATTCGAATCTCCAGCGTAAATATTTTATCGAAATGAACGAAGCGGTTCGGCAAGACGTTGAGGATCGCGCAGCTGGCATTGGCGACGACGTTGAGCGCGAGCTTGCTCCATTTGAGCGAGCGCCAGTCTTCGACGACCTTGACGGTCAACCCGGTGCTGGCGAACGTCGCCGAGAGCCAGTTGTAGGCGTTTGAGCCGAGCGGCGCGAGGCCCAGCCCTCCTTCCTTCGTTGCGCGCGCGTTACCGTCGCGATCCTGGCCGACCGGCGTCGTTAGCGCGGCGGCCACGACGTTATCGGCGCCGAAGGCGGCCGCCAGCTTCTCCTCGTTGCCGACGCCGTTTTGCGGCGACACGAAGACGCACTTTTCGGGATAGGCGATCGCCTTGCGCAGCGTTTCGATTGCGCCGTCCGTGTCGTACGCCTTGGTCGCGACGATCGCAACGTCGGCATCGTACGGCTCGACTCCATCCAGCGTGCGTGGCGCGTAACAAACATCGACGGAAACTGCGCGCAGCAGGTCGCCGAGATACGTGCCGACGGCACCTTTGCCGACGATATAGACCTTCACGAAACGACGCCCGTAGAACCGAAACCTCCATCGCCGCGAACCGTCGGCGGCAGCTCGTCGACGACTTCGAAGGAGGCATGCGAAACCGGCGCCACCACGATCTGGGCGATGCGGTCGCCGCGATGGATCATCACCGGCGTCGTTCCGAGATTTGCTAACACGACTTGCACTTCACCGCGATAGTCGGCATCGATCGTTCCCGGCGAGTTGAGACACGTGACGCCTTCGCGAATAGCCAGGCCGCTGCGAGGCCGCACTTGCGCCTCGTAACCCGGTGGAACCGCGATCGAAAAGCCGGTTGGCACCAACGCGCGCGCTCCCGGCAAGAGCGTAAGCTGTTCGCGAATCGCAGCGCAAAGGTCGGCGCCGGCTGCATGTTCGCTCATGTAGGCCGGCAGCGGAAGTCCCTCGCCCTGCGGAAGGCGTTGCAGGCGGACGCGCACTCGTTCCATTTAGCGGCGGAAGGCCATCACAACTGCGCGAGTTCTTCGCGGAAGCTTTCGATATCGCGAAAGGACCGGTAGACGCTTGCAAAGCGAATATAGGCCACGGGATCGAGCTTTCGCAGAGCTTCCATCAGCTTCTCGCCGACCGTCGCTGCGGGCACCTCGCTCTCGCCGCGGGCAAACAACTCGCGCTCGAGGTCGGCCGCAACCGCCTCCATCTGCCCCTCGGAAATCGGACGCTTTTCGCACGCCTTGCGCAGGCCGGTCAAAATCTTGTCCCGGCTGTACTGCTCCCGCCGGCCGTCCTTCTTTACGACGAAGAGCCTGGGGACTTCCATGCGCTCGTACGTCGTAAAGCGGTGCTTGCACCGCGGGTCCAAGCACTCGCGGCGGCGACGCACGACGGTCTCGTCGTCGCGAGAGTCGACGACGCGCGTTTCACTCTTGCGGCAGGTCGGGCAAGTCAGCGGTAAGTCTCCCCCACGGCATATGTTGTGGGCGCCCGTATTATACGTCACTAGTAGTGGGTAACGCAAAAAAGGCCGCTGGTAAGCGGTCCCCTAGTCCGTGCCGGCCATGACGTTGACGTGCTTCCGATCTAGTCGACGGGCGGCGAAGTATTCGAAATACATCGGCCGCCCGGCAACGTCGACCGGGACGAAAATCAGCCTGCCGAGCCGATCTTAAACATCTTGGTGCCGCAAACCGGGCACTTGCCTTCGGTCGCGGGTCGTCCGTTTTTCATCGTGATCTGGACCGCGTCTTTGATCTCGCGCTTTGCTTTACACTTAACGCAATACGCTTCTGCTGCCAACTGAGCTACCTCCGTGGGCCCGCCTATTCCGTTGGGCGCGCCACATTCCCCCCGCTCTTTGCCGATCCCCATGCTTGCGTGATGGTGAGCCATATGCAAGACCCGACCTTCGAAAGCCGCGAACGGATCGAAGCCGCGCGTGCCGGGCGAGCCTTTGAGGCGGTCGCGCCCGGTCTCTGGCGCGCCGGCAGTATGGACGGATTAGCCCTCCCGTGCGTCGCGATCGTCGGGACCCGCGCGGCCACACCGTACGGGCGGCAGCTTGCTCACCGGTTTGCCGCGGAGCTCGGCCGGGCAGGCTGCTGCATCATCTCGGGGCTCGCGTTGGGGATCGACGCCGCCGCCCACGAGGGGGCGCTCCAGGCCGGAGCGCCCACGATCGGGGTCCTGGGAAGCGGCCATCACTGCTTCTTTCCGCCGCGCAACCTCGGCCTTGCCGAGCAAATTCTCGCTTCCGGAGGTGCCGTTCTTTCGCCGTATCCACCCGATCAAAAGGCGTGGCCATCGCAGTTCCTGGAACGTAACGGCGTGGTTGCCGCCCTCTCGGATGCCGTCCTCGTGGTGGAGGCGCCGGCTCGCAGCGGTGCCCTCAACACAGCTGGCTGGGCAGCCGGCCGCATCCCCGTGCTCGCGGTGCCGGGCGACGTCGACCGGAAGCATGTTGCGGGGTGCCTGGCGCTGATCCGTGACGGCGCGACGCTCGCCCGCAGCCCAGGAGACGTTCTGGAGGCGCTCGGGCGCCTCAACGTCCTCCCATCGCTGCGCGTCGCCCAGCCGCCGCGTGACGCGGCAGGGACGGCGATACTGCAAGCGCTCGAGAGCGGGCCCCTGGATTTCGATCGGATCGTCGCCGAGAGCGGCATCTCCGCATCGGCCGCACTTGCCGCGCTCTCATGCCTCGAGCTCGAAGGCGCAATCGAATCGCGGGGCGCCACGAGTTACGCGCGGGTCGGAGTTCTACCGGGCGGCGAAGAGCAGGCGCGATGAGAGTCGACGATGCGCTGCGCTCCTTCGCCGATGCGACGGCCGCCGCCGTAACGCAGCAGTACCCCGAGGTCACGCCGCAGGTTAGTTTCGAGGCGCCTCGCCGTCCCGAGTTTGGCGACTTTGCCTCCAACGTCGCCTTTTCGCTCGCGAAAGTTGCCCGACGGCCGCCACAAGAGGTCGCG
>JBEKRW010000057.1:0-11344 GCA_049517595.1 Candidatus Cybelea sp.
GAGCCGGTTGCCGACATCGCGGTAGAGTACCGGCCGCTGACAGCGACCGCGATTGGCAGCGACCTCGCCCTTCGAGCAATCGACGAGCTGCCGCTCTTAGCTGTTGCGGCGGCGTTTGCGACCGGGTCGACGACGATTGCGGGGATCGCACCCCTGCGATCCAAGGAATCCGATCGAGTCGCCGCCATCGCGCGGCTCTTAGATGCGGTCGGAATCGCGATGACGGCGGAGTCCAAGAGCCTCACGATTACCGGCGGTGTGCCGGCGCCTCGGGGGACCGTGGTCCAGACCTATGACGATCATCGGACCGTAATGGCCGCGGCCGTCCTAGCCTGCGCCGCGGGACCGCTCACCGTGGATAGCGATGCCAGCCTCGATGTCAGCTTTCCCGGCTTTTCAGCAGCCTTGGAGCGTCTTCGCTCGGCCTAAGCGGCCGGTTCGGAGGCCTTCGACTCGCTCTTTGCCGGCGCTGCGGGCGCACTCGCCTCGCTCGCCGTTTTCTCGGTTTTTTCGGCCTTCTCGGGCTTTCCGGGGCTTTCGGCCTTTTCGGCCTTTTCGGCGATTTCAGACTTCCCGCCGCCCGACGAGCGGCGCGAGTCCGTTACGTAAAAGCCCGAACCCTTAAAGAGCACGGGCGCGGCGTTGAACACCCGGCGAAGCGGAGCTCCGCAGTCCGCGCACGGGTCTTGGTGCGTCTCGTTGAATCCGTGACGCACTTCGAAGGTGCGCCCACACTGAGTGCACGCGTAATCGTAGAGCGGCATGCCTAGAGTATACCGGGTCTTAGCACTCGCGGTCAACGACTGCTAGGTCGGTCCCTTTTCTGAGCTCCTAAAAATCGGCCAGAACCGGCGCATCCCGTTGGTACTCGACTAGGCCCTTGAAGTGAATCAGCGAGTCGTCGAGCGCGCTGGAGAAGCGCCGTCCCCGTTGCCAGCGATCCAGCAGGCCGCCCAGCTTCCCGTGATAAGCGGGATAAGCGAGCAAAACGTGCAGTTTTGAACACGAGGTTCGCCGCTCGACTCGAAAATCGAGCCGGCGCCGCACCGAAAACGCGCCGACCAGCGAGAGCCGGTAGTTTGCGATGAACGCGTCGACTTCAAAAAGCTGCTCTTCATCGCCGGGCAGGCACGAGCGGATGGCGACTTCGCTGCCGACGCTCAGTTCGGATTGCGAACTCTGCCGCCGCGCGCTACGCAAGAATGACAGCCAGACCGGCCATTTCTCGACGGCGCAGAGCAGCGCAAAGGCGTCTTCGGCGGAACAATCGAGCTCGAGACTCGCGCTGTGCGATTGAAGCCCAGTCACAAACGCAGTATCTGCGATGAGCATAATAGCGTGGCTATTCGCGGCCATGCCCTTAAGCGTCCTTTACGAATTTATCCACATTTTGATGTGGATTGCTATGAACTTATTCCACAGCCACAACTGAGCGCGCAAAGAGCACCAGCGTGGTGACGCCCACCGGCAACGCGGCTTCGTCGATGCGAAATAGCGCGCTGTGCGCGGGGTGCACGGCTCCGGCGGACTCGCTGCGCACGCCCAGGCGGATCAGGAGGCCCGGCACGCGCTGCGCAAAGTAGGCAAAATCCTCACCGCCCATCGTCGGCTGCGGTTGCGCCACGTGTACCTGGCTGTTGGCGCGCATGTATGCAGCGAAGCGCTGCGCGAGCGGCTCGTCGTTGACGACCGGCGGATATCCGCGCACGACCCGCACGTCCGCATCGACATTGTATGCCGCAGCAACGCCCGCAACGATTCGGCGCACTCGCACTTCGAGCGCGTCGCGCACGATCGGATCGTGCGCTCGAAGCGTACCGCTCATCTGGACTTCGTCGGCAATAATGTTATTGCGATAGCCGCCGGAAACCGTTCCGATCGTCACCACGGCGCTTGCGAGCGGATCGGTCTCGCGCGCGACGACGTTCTGTAAAGCAAGCACGATCGCAGCCGCAGCGGGAATCGCATCCACGGCGGAATGCGGATAGGCGCCGTGACCGCCGACGCCGCGCACGGTTACGTAAAGCTCGTCGGCCGAAGCGTTTACCGGCCCGGGTACGATGCCGATCGTTCCCACGTCGAGCCGAGAATCGACGTGCAGCATTACGATCGCTTCAACGGCCGGATCGTCGAGCGCTCCGGCTTCGATCATCGGAAGCGCGCCGCCGGGCCCTTCTTCTGCCGGTTGAAAGAGCAACACGACGCTGCCGGCGAGCTCGTCTCGATGCGATTGAAGCTCCGCCGCGGCTCCGAGCAGCATCGCGGTGTGCGCGTCGTGGCCACAGGCGTGCATCTTTCCGTCGATCTCCGAGGCGTACGGCAGCCCGGTTCGCTCGAGGATGGGCAATGCGTCCATATCGGCGCGCAAGGCGACGGCCGGCCCGATGCCGGCCGTGCCCTCGATTTTCCCGACGACTCCCGTCTTCGCTACGCGCCAGTGCGCGATTCCCAAAGAGTCGAGTTCCCGCTCGACCAGCGCGGCCGTTTCGTTCTCTTCAAAGCCCAGTTCGGGTCTGCGATGGATGGCTCGCCGCAGCTCGGTGACTCGCGCGGCAAGCGTCCGCGTTACTTGGACCGCCATGCGAACCGAGGTTCCGTGCGGAGTGGTGCTCGCCTTCCGAGCGGCGAAGAAGCAGACCCGCAATGATGACCGCCGACCTCGCGCTCGCGCTCCTGATCAACCGCACGAGTGCATTTTATGACGCAAACCGACCGGTCTACATGACCTACCTCGAGCATACGCGCGTCACGGCGCCGACCCTCGGCCGGGCGCAAAGCATCGATCGATCGGTTGCGGTACGAGCCACGGACAACTTCGCCGTCATGCAGGACTTGCCCAACGGCGAACAGCGCACCGGTCAGGCGTTCCCAATCGTGGCCGACTTCGATCCCTTCTCGAGCTTTAGCTTCGGCTACTTTGCCAACCTCAAGCGAGTCGATATCACGATCCAGCGCGGCAAACCCTTAGTCTTTCCGATTCCGGACCCGGACCCCAGCGTCAACGTCGTCGTGCCGTATACGAGCTTCTGGGACGTAAAGTTCGCGCCCGACTCCACCGAAACCGCGCTGCATTTTTTGATCGGCCCGACCCCGCGCTTCCCCAGCGGGCTGTATCCGTCCGAAGTAATCGAGGATCCGAGCACTCAACTGCCGGCGCACATTGAAATCCGCGCCGTCGAAGGCGACGAAGAGTTCTCGCTCGACTACAAAGTCATTGGGGGGCACTGGCTCATTGTGCACGGCACCTTCAGCCAAACTGAGAAGGTTGCGTTCATGACGTTCAAGGTGGTTGCCGACGTTACGTTCAGCAACATCACGTTTCCCTCAGAAGCTCCGGATCCGCGCCTGGCAGGAACGCCGACGCCATCCCCGGCGCCCACCTAACGCGTCGTTACCAAGTTCACGACGGCGACGGCGACGGCAGCCGCGATTGCGGCTCGAGCTTAAGCTGCTCCTGCGCCGCGTGCCCAACGCCGTTCTTCGACGGATGGTCTTTAGGCGCGACCCACATATAGATGTTGGGAATGAGCAGCAGAGTCAGCACGAGCGAGCTCAGCACTCCGCCGATCACGACGATGCCCAGGCTCGAGCGCGACGACGAACCCGGGTCGAGCGCAAGCGCGAGCGGCAAGTTTCCGGCCATCACCGAGAAGCTCGTCATGATGATCGGACGAAATCGCGTGTGCGCGCTCTCTTTGATTGCCGAGAGCTTGTCGAGCCCGCGGTCGCGCAGCGTGTTGGCGTAATCGACCAGTAAGATGCCGTTTTTCGCCGCGATGCCGATCAAGAGGATCGTTCCAATCAGCGAAAAGAGATTGAGCGTCCGATGCGTCACGAAGAGCGCGCCGATTGCGCCGATCGCGGCCACGGGCACCGAAAAGATGATGATGAACGGCGAAACGTAGCTATTGTACAGTGCGACCATTAGCAGATAGACCAGGATGACCGAGACGATCATCGAGAGCCCCATTCCCACCAGCGTCTGATGCATGAAGTCCTGCTGCCCCAGCGGTGCCGGGCGGACGACGATATTCGGAGGCAAGTGGAGCGACGGCAGACGTTTGAGCAATCCATTTTCGACCGCTGAAAGCGACGAGTTCGGAGCGTAGTTGGCATCGACGTGAATAACGGTGTTCCGATCCGTGCGTGTGATGAGCGGCGACGTGGGAGTCGACTCAAATCGAGCGATGTCGCTCAGGTAGACGATGCCGCCGCTCGACGAGCGGATTGCAACGGACTTCAAAATGTCGAGGCTGGTTTGATACGATGCCGGATAGATGACCTGCACCTGCTCCAAACCCGCGGTCGTCTCGAACTGGGTAGAGACGTTCCCACCAAAGGCGGCTCCCGCGGCCTGGGCGGCTTGGCCGAGATCCACGCCCAGCGCCTGAGCTTTGTTGCGATCGAACTGGATCGAGATCTCCGGTGCCAGTTGCGTGCCGGTGCTGCTGGCGCTCGTTGCGCCGGGTATTTTCTCGAGCAGCGCGAGGACTTGCTGCGCGTACGGGGTCGGATCGCCTCCCGTTACGTCGGTCACGAGAAAGTCGATCGGCTGTGCGTTTCCGCCCGTAGTGGAAGTCGATGGAACGACGACGGCCAGTACGCCGCGCGGCAGATTCCGGCGCGCGATATCTTTGAACTGCTGTACCCAGTACGCAGTCGAATGCTGGCGGCCGTCCTTGAGCCAGATATGGACTTGGCCGACGTTGTTTTGCGAAACGAAACCGCCGAACGAGGCGGCGTAGGCGCCGGCTACCGCAGTGTTTGCAAAGGTATCGGACGTTTTGAGGATCGCTTGCTCGAGACCGAAGGTCCCTTTCTCCACAGTCTGGATGGGCGTTCCGATCGGATACATGAGCTGGATGAAGATCTCGCCACGGTCTACCGGCGGAATGAACTCCTCGCCCACCGCGCCGACCGCGACCATCGCCAGCGCGAGACCGAACGTGCCGGCGCAGAACAGCGCCACCAGCCGCCCGTGGCCGAGGCTCCAAGGCAGCGCGCGCTGCGTGTACCAAGTGCGAAGGTCTTCGAACCTCCTTCCGAACCACTCGACGGCACTCCACGGTTTCCAGTGAGAGCGCAAAGCCCAGAGACCGGCGAGCGTCGGCGTGATCGTAAACGAAACGAAGAGCGAGGTCAGCGTCGAGATGACGACGACGATCGCAAACTCAGCGATCTGCCGCCCGACCTGCCCCTGAATGAAGGCGATCGGTAAAAAGACGACGACGTCAACCAGGGTAATCACGACCGCTGCCGCGCCGATCTCCTCGCGGCCTTCGACGGCGGCCTCCTCAGGCGGCTGCTTCAGTTCGGTAAAATGGCGCTCGATGTTCTCGAGGACGACGGTTGAGTCGTCCACCAGAATCCCGATTACCAGCGACATGCCCAGCAGCGAGATCGTATCGATCGTGAGATGCATCGCCTTCATGACGGTAATCGCAATTGCCAGAGAGGTCGGGATCGAGACGCAGACGACGATCGCGCTGCGCCAGGAGCGCAGAAAGAAGATCATGGCGACGCCGGTCAGCAGGATCGCCAGCATCAGCGTCCGCGTGACGATGTTGATCTGCTGCTCGGTGAACTTGGACTGAACGTTGATGACGCGGAATTTAATTTCCGGGAACTGGCGCTCGATCTGCGGGAGCGCGCGCAGCACGTTGTTGGAAGCATCCACCTCGCTCCCCGTCGCCGACTTCTGCACTTGCAGAAAGAGGCCGGGTTGACCGCTGATGTGGGCGTACTGGAGACGCGGTTCGTAGCCTTCGGTCACGGTCGCGACATCGCCGACACGGATGACCGAGTTGGTTGCCGTCCACGGATCCACGACTCCCGGCAGTGCCGCGACGCCGCCCCCGTAGCTTTCCACTTGGGCTCCGGTCGAGTTCGCCGCGTTCGCGGTGCTCGTACCGGCCGCTCGAATGATCGCCAGGTTGCGCACGCTGTCGAGGTTTTGGATGTCGCCGCGGATGTCGATGGTCGTCTGACGATTCGGCTCGTACGCAAATCCGCCGGGGACCCGCTGGTTATCCAATTGCAGGGTGCTTATGATGTCGTTCAGCGTCAAGTTCGCGGCGGCAAGCCGAGCGGGGTCCACGACGACTTCGTACGCCGGCGTCACGAGGCCGCCGACGTTGGCGAACGAGATGCCGGGGACTTGTTCGAGCTGCGGTGCGATCACGTTGACCGCATAGAGCGCTAAGCGCGACAGCGAGAGCTTCTGCGAGTAGATTGCGAGCGTAACGACGACCGACTGCGTGGGATCGTACAGGTTGACCGTCGGCGGCGTGAGGTTTGTCGGAAGGTACTTCTCCGCAGCCTGAATGGCTTTGTTCGTCAGGGCGAGATCGGTCGCCGAATCGGAGCTGATATCGAAGATCGCGCTGATCGTCGCCTGGCCCTGTTGGACGACCGAGTTGAAGGTCTGTAGATCGGCAGTGCCGGCGAGGTTCTGCTCGATCGGCTGGACGATGTTATCGCGCATCTCGGTGACCGAGGCGCCGTTGTACTGCACCTGGATCGTAACCGTCGGCTGGCTAACGTCGGGATAGAGTTCCTTGACGATCGTCATGAGCGACAAAATTCCCGCGAACATCATGAGGGCGACGATGACGAAGACCAGCGTCGGCCGCTCGATGAAAAGCCGGGTTAGGCTAAACTTCACTGGTGGTATGAAACCTTTTCGCCGTCCCCGACGCTGGTTTGGCCGTTGCTCACGATGCGCGTCCCGGCACGGAGGCCGCTGACGACCGAGGTGGTGCCGTCGCTGCCGATCTCCGCGACCGTCGCGGTCTTGACGGTATCGTCGGGCTGCACGGTGATGACCGCATTGTGGTTGTCGTCCGTGAAGGCCGTGACCGGCACGCGTATGCCCGCCACCGGCAGCGTAGCAATCGTCCCCTGCACGACCATGCCCGGACGCAGCCGTAGCCCCGGATTGGCGAGCAACACCTTGACCTGAAAGTCCGTCGAGCCCGGATTGATCTCGTTGAGCACGCCGGCGACGTGCCCGCTAAAGCGTTCGTTGCCTTCGAGATCGGCGGCCGTAACGGTTGCCGGCGATCCATTTTGGATGCGTGCGACCTGTTCGCTCGATGCGTGAAGTACGGCGTAGATTGGATTGACCTGCTGCAGCGTAAAGATTTGGCGCGATCCGGGATACTCGCCCGGATTGAGGTTGCGATTGACGACCACGCCGTTGATCGGCGACACGATCGTGGCCTTCGCGATCTGCACGCGCACTTGATCGGCTTGCGCGAGCGCCACTTTTTCTTGAGCCGCCGACTGCTGCACGGCCGATGCCTGCAGCCCCTGCCCCGAGAGCGTTCCGTTGGCTTGAACGTTGGATTGCGCCGCCGAAAGGGTCGAGTTGGCCGTCTCGAGACTTTGCTGATCGTTGTGAACCAGCGTCGCCTGCGCATCCACCGATTGCTGCGAAACGTAACCCTGGATCAGAAGATTCTGATCGCGCGTGAGGTTCATCGTGTCGTTAGCAAGCGTTTTTTGCGCTTGGCGCACTGCCGCTTCGTCAGCGCGCAGTGTATCGACACCCTGCGCAATCGAAAGCGAGCCCTGGAAGACGGTGTGAACGGTGTTGGCGTGGTTGCTGTTTGCCGTCGCAAGATCGGATTGCAGCTGCGCCTGCAAATCACCGGTGTCGAGCAGCGCCAAGACCTCCCCGGCATGCACGGTGTCGCCCTCGCGTACATAGACGGCGTTGGTCGGCTCCGACAGGCTGCTTTGGACGGCAACGTTCTGGTAGGGCGCGACGACGCCGGCCAACTGCCGGGCGGGCTCGATGCTGCCGTAAGCGGCGACCGTCGTTTGCACGTACGGGGGTTGGGTAGCCTGCGCAGCCGGGCGACCGCCGCAGCCGCTTGCAGCTAGGGAGATCAACGCGGCACCGAGGAAGACTGGTAAGAGGGCGTCGCTTCGTTTCATTGACTTCGACGATTTTACCGAAAGCGGCCGCCCCCAATCCTGGAGTGAGTCTGAGAATGGACGTTGCGGGCCAAAGGCCGCGGGTACTCGTGGTCGACGACGAGCGCGGCCTGCGAGAGCTTCTCGAGTACGGCCTGGGCCGTGCGGGCTTTGTGGTGCGCAGCGTAACCGGAGGCTCGGCCGCTCTGGCGCTTCTGAGCTCCTGGCCGCCCGACGTGATCGTGCTCGACGTCATGCTGCCCGACGGCGACGGCTTTGCGCTCTTGCCGGAGATTCGCCGTTTGACGACGGCGCCGGTCGTAATGCTCACCGCGCGCACGGAAATCGCCGAACGCGTCGCCGGGCTTACGGCAGGCGCCGACGATTATGTCGGCAAGCCGTTCGACTTCGAAGAACTCGTCGCTCGCCTTCGCACGCTGCTGCGCCGGCCCGCAATGGAGCTTCGCGAAACGCTAACGTATGCCGATCTCAGCATCGACACGCCCAGCCGCGCGGTCTATCGCGGCAATCGGCGAATCGAGCTGTCCGCGCGCGAGTTCGACTTGCTTCACGTTCTTGCCCAGCGCGCCGAAGAAGTGCTGACGCGTTCTGAGCTGCTCGACCTCGTCTGGGGCGTCGATCGCGACGTCATCCCCAACACCGTCGAGACGTACGTATCGTTTCTACGAGCCAAGGTCGATAGCGGCGAGCCGGTAAAGCTCATTCACACCCTTCGCGGCCTCGGCTACTCGTTGAGGGCCGGCGCGCAGTGAGAAGCCGGTTGGCGCGCCGCATGCAAACGCTTGCGGCGATCGAGATTTCGATCGTGCTTGCGGGCGTCATCCTCGCCGGCGCGCTGCTGGCCTTCGGCGCGTACGTTCGCAGCGTGTCCAACGAGCTGAGCGGCACGCTCGTGCAGCTCCAAACCGCGCTGACGCGGACTTCCCTGCCCGATGCGCGCGCCGGCGGTATCTTTGCCGCATCGCTGCTCCTTGGGAGCGGCAGCGAAATTGTCTTTCTGGATGCAAACACTCGCGTCGCGGTCTACCGCGCCCGCCGCACCGATCCAAAGCCAATCGTGACGGTACGGCCTCGCGGTGATCTCTCAGGCGACCCGCGAGCGTCGGGACCCTTTTCGCGCGTCATTCTTGGCCTCGCCACCGCATTCGGACTTACGTCGCTCTACGCACACGTCGGAAATGTGTACATGGTCGTCAGAAGCAACGATGCCGCGTTCGTGCGCACCGTTTCAGCATTTACGCTGCCGCTGCTCGTCGCGCTGGCGCTCGCCGTCATGTGCGCGACGCTCGTAGCGCGAACGCTCACCCGGCAGGCACTACGGCCGCTCGACGACGTTACCGCCGCACTAACGCGATTTGCTTCGGGTGACTTGACGCCCCAGCCCATCGCCGCCGACGAACGCCACGAGCTCGGGTCGCTGGCCGCCGCGTACAACGGTGCAATCGATCAAATGGAGCGCGCATTCGCGGCGCGCGACCGGGCGAACACGTCGATCCGCCAATTTATTGCCGATGCCGGCCATCAACTGCGCACGCCGCTGACCGTCGTGCAAGGGTTCATCGCAATCCTGCGCCGCGGCGGCATCGAGAGTGCGCCGGACCGCGATCGCATCTTGCAGACGATGAACGATCAGAGCCGTATCATGGGTGCGCTGATCGATAAACTGATTTTGTTAGAGCGCTGGGAGGGCGTGCAAGCCGCGGCCGCCGCGGCGCCAATCGACGTCGGCACGCTAGTTGCCGACTTACTTTCACCGATCGCCGACGCACATCCGGAGCGGCACTTCGACGTTTCGGCGCAGAGCGGAGTGCTGGCGGCGATCGACCCAACGGAGCTGGGATACGTCGTAACCAATCTGGCCGACAACGCCGTAAAGTACGGCGAGGGCGATATCGACGTTCGCGTAAGCGCTCGAGATGGGACCGCCGTCATCGAGATCGCCGATCGCGGCCCAGGAATTCCCTCCACTGACGCGGCGCGCGTTTTCGATCGCTTTTATCGCGGTGCCCAGCGCGACGTCGCGGGCTCGGGCCTCGGTCTCGCGATCGTTAAACGCGCCGTCGAGCGCGCTGGGGGGTCGATCTCTTTGGCTACCAGCCCCAGCGGCTCACGCTTTACGGTGCAGCTGCCCCGCGCGTTGTCATCCTGAGCGCGGTAATGTCATCCTGAGCGCAGTCGAAGGACGAAAACCTTCGGAGAGGGTGAGATTCGAACTCACGGAACGCTGTTAACGTTCGCCCGCTTTCGAGGCGGGTGCCTTCAACCACTCGACCACCTCTCCAAAGCTGAGGGTTGGGACGCTTGGGGTGCTAACCCTTCTTCACGGCGGCGCGCTTGTGGCGAAAGAACTCTTGCAGTTGCGCGGCAGCTTCGGTCTCCAGAACGCCTGCCGTCACCTCAAGCCTATGGTTCGTCAGCGGCGAACGCAGCACGTCGAAGGCGCCTCCGTCGGCGCCTCCTTTGGGGTCGCGAGCGCCGTAGACGAGCCGTTTGATGCGGGCCGCGATCATTGCGCCCGCGCACATCAAGCACGGCTCTTTGGTCACATAGAGCGTCGCATCGCCCAAACGCCAAGTGCCAAGACGCTGCGCGGCCTCACGCAAAAGTAGCATCTCGGCGTGCGCGGTAGCATCGCGCCGCGACTCTTTTTCGTTCCTCGCTTCCAGGACGATGTCGCCGCTGACGAGTACTGCGCCGATCGGCACGTCGCCCGCGCAAGCCGCCTGCTCGGCAAGCTTCAGCGCCCGGCGGAGATAGGTTTCGTCTTCAGTCATGCATCGATGCGCGCCCGGAGGGATTCGAACCCCCGATCCCAGCCTTCGGAGGGCTGTGCGTTATCCAGCTACGCTACGGGCGCACGCTTCGACGTTAACGAGCCGCGTCCGGCGGCGCGCCGGCGCTTGGGATATGCTTGAAAAGATCGAGCTTATGGTCCACGAGCGTGCGATAGAATTTGCGTACGCAGTCCGGGTGTCCAAAGAAGTACGTCCTGGCATATGCCAGATCTTCTCCGGAGCTATCCGGCACGTAATGCGAGATTTCGATTTCCTCCATCTGCGCCCGATCGACCGGATGGGGACAGAAATCGCATGGAATCGTTGACATGACTTTGATTACCTCAGAATGAAGCCGGCCGCCTCTGCTGGAGCGGCCGGACCCCTGTCTTTATGGCTCGGGTAGGACTTGAACCTACGGCCAAGGGCTTATGAGTCCCCTGCTCTACCACTGAGCTACCGAGCCGTAGCCACCCGCGCGGTTTCGAGTCCGCAGTATACCAGGACCGCCCTCGGCGGACAACCGGTTCCAGGCGGCGGAGAGCCTCCGAAGGTCTGCCTACGACCTGGCGCAGCTTCCCTTACCGTTCATCGTCTTGCCCTTCTCGGTCCAGCTGGAAGCAATGGTC
>JBEKRW010000058.1:0-11298 GCA_049517595.1 Candidatus Cybelea sp.
GCCTTTGATACGGCATCGGCTCGAGGATGGCGGGAACGCTTTTACGACCGCACTGCTGCGCGGCCGCGCGCGCGATGCGCTGCCAGCGCGCCGCCTTCTCGGCGCCGACGTCGCGACCGACGCTGCGCTCGCAATAGAAGGGAAGGAAGGCCTCGACGCCCAGCTCGCTGCCTTTCTCGACAACGAAGTCCATTCGGCGCCCTTTCGGTACGGCTTGCGCGACATCAATCCGTATTGCCGCCGGCGGCGCGCGGTCGTCGAAAATCTCCTCCTCGATGGTGGCACGCACGACGCGCCCAAGAGCCGCGATCGCCGCCGCAAACGTTCGCGCCGTCGAGTCGATCACGGCGATACGATCCCCGGCGCTCAATCGCAAGACGTTGGCAATCTTGTGGGCGTCGGCTCCGCCGATCTCGACGGATTCACCAATCTCCTTCGCGCCCTCGACGAAAAATCGGCGCGCCGCAATCACTCGGGACGGAACGCGTCCTTCACGCGTTCGAAGAAGCTTCGGTCCTCGATCTCGTCGCCGCCGGCAAGTGCGTAGGCTTCGAGCGCATCGCGTTGGCGCTTATTCATTTTCGCCGGGACCGCGACGTGAACGGTCACGTGATGATCGCCACGCTGGGCGCCTCGCACGGCGGGCATGCCCAGTCCTCGCAGCCGGAACGTCGCCCCGGATTGCGTCCCCGGCGGAATCGTAACGTCGACCTGACCGCCGAGCGAAGGAGCGTCGATCGTCGCGCCCAACGCGACCGTCGGAAAACTGACCGGCACGTCGACGAACGTGTCTCGCCCTTCGCGACGGAAGAGCGAATGCGGCAAGACGCTCAAATACACGTAGAGATCCCCGGTTGGTCCGCCGCGCATCCCACCCTCGCCGCTGCCGGCAATGCGAATCCGCGAGCCATCGTCGACGCCGGCCGGAACGTTGACCGTCAAGCGCGTCTCGATCTCTCGAGCGCCACGCCCCGCGCACGTTTCGCAGGGATGCGCGGTGACATGCCCTTCGCCGCCGCAATGCGTGCAGACCGATTGCGTGACCATCTGCCCGAGCGGGGTCTGTCGCGTCATCCGCACGGTGCCGCTGCCGCGGCAGCGATCGCATGGGGTCACAACCGTCCCGGGCTTGGCGCCGCTGCCCTTGCATGTATCGCACGAAGCCAGCCGATCGAAGGCGATCTCTTTGGTCGTGCCGGCGAATGCTTCCTCGAGCGTGATTTCGAGGTCATAGCGCAGATCGGCACCGCGCTGCGGACCTGGGCGGCGCGGCTGCGCGCCGCGCACGCCACCGAAAAACATGTCGAAGATGTCGCCGAACCCGCCCCCGAAGCCGAAGTCGCCCGGCCCCGCCGACGTCCCATTGCCTACGACGCCGAAGCGGTCGTACTGCGCTCGTTTATTCGGATCGGAGAGCACCTCGTAGGCTTCGTTGATCTCTTTGAAGCGATGCTCGGCCTTCGACTTATCTTCTGCAACGTCGGGATGATGCTGCCGCGCGAGGGCGCGATAAGCTCGCTTGATCTCCTCCCCTGAAGCGTCGCGAGCGACGCCGAGGATTTCGTAATAGTCCGTGACCGACATGCTACGAGCTTGGAAGGTGGTCCACGTCGGAGAGGCGTTGGCTCAGCGATTCGGCGGTGCCCGAAGCGAGCGCTACGAGCCGCGCGTACGGCATCCGTCGAGGCCCCAGGATCGAGAGCATTCCGAAGGCGTGAGATCCGAAATGATAGGGCACTGTTACGATGGACAGGTCCGCGAGCTCCTCGCTGCCCAGCTCGCGCCCGATCTTAACGCTCGCGGTATCGGCGCTCATCGCGTCGGCGACGAGCTGGTAGAGCGTCTTCTGCTCTTCCACGATGCGCAGGATCGAACGAAGTTTGCGAAGATCCTGAAACTCGGGCTGGTCGAGAAGATTCTGCGCGCCGGCCGCCGCGATGGTGGGCTGCTCGTTCGATCGCGCCGACAGGCACGCGGTGACCACGGCGCCGCGAAGATCTTCCGAGACGCCGACTTCCCGCGCCGCGGCCGAGATTTCGCTCTCCGTGACTTCGTTAAGCCGCCGGTTTGCGAGGCGCGCGTTGAGCGCGTTTGAGAAACGCGTCAAATCGTCAGGCTGCACTTCAGCGCCCAGTTCAAAGAGGCTCTGCGCGGCGACGCCGAGCGAGGTCACCACGATCGCGACGCCGGTGTGGGGCGAGAGCCAGATCAGCTGGATATGCTTGAAGCTTTGCGTCTCTTGCTGCGGTTTCGTGACAAACGCTAAGTTATTCGAAAGGCGCCCGAGCAAGCGCGTCGTGTGGTCGATGATTTCGTCGAGCTCGCGAGTGGCGTCGCTCAACTCGTCGCGGATGCGCCGGCGGTCGTCACCGGTTAGCTCTTCGGGCTGCATCAGCCGGTCGACGTAGGTGCGATAACCGGCATCCGAGGGAATCCGCCCGGCCGACGTATGCGGCTGCACCAAATAGCCGGCTGCCTCGAGCTCGGCCATCTCATTTCGGACGGTCGCCGAGCTGATCCCAAGGTTGTATTTCTGGGTCAGGACCTGCGAACCGACGGGTTCGGCGGTGGCAATGTATTCGTAAACGACCGTGGCCAAAATGTACGCCTTACGCTTGTCGAGGCCCATGCTCTCCATCACGCCCCTACTGTAGCACTCCTGCGGCGTGAGTGCTAGCCGTTGCGTCACCTTGGGCCCGGTCGATTGCTTGGACGAGTTCTTGCCAGCTTAGGCCCCCAACGGAAACGTACGAAACGGCACCGGCCGGGTCGAGCACCAGGGTCACCGGAACTTTCGAGACGGAGTAGATGCGAAAGATTGCGCCCTGCTCGTCCTCCACGACCGGCAACGCAATGTCCCAATGCTCGAGATAACTCGACGCAACTCCAGGCAGCTCGTCGGAAACCGTCACCACCGCGACGCCCTTGCCGAAGACGCTCGCAGCGCGAACGAAGTCTCGCAGCTCGGCGGTACAAACGTCGCACCACGTCGCCCAAAAATCTACGACCACGACGCGCCCGCGTAGATCTGAAAGATAGGTCGTCTTACGTGCCGTCTCGATCGCGAAGTTCGGCGGAGGCGCATCGTATTGAATCGTCGCGAGCCCGGTTTGCGCCGGGGCGGTGAGTGCAGCGAGGACGAGTGCGGCCAGCATTGCGTGTGCCCGAAGGGTTCGGCAGGCCTGCCCGTGCGGCCCCCGTAAGTCGACCGGCTATGAGCTCCGCCATCGAGGCGCTTTTTGAGGAGCGCCGCCGCTTTCCACCCTCTCCCGAGTTTGCATCTCAAGCCAACGCGACCGGCGAACTTTACGAGCAAGCCGATCGCGACTACGCCGCGTTTTGGGCCGGCTGGGCGCGCAAGCTGGAATGGAGCAAGCCCTTCACGCAAACGCTGGAGTGGAACGAGCCCTTTGCGAAATGGTTTGGCGACGGGGAGCTCAACGTCGCCGTCAATTGCCTCGACCGCCACGTGCGCTCCGGGCTGGGCGAAAAGATCGCCTATTACTTCGAAGGTGAGCCGGGCGACCGCCGCACGATCACGTATCGCGAGCTGCTCGAGGACGTCAATCGATTCGCCAACGGATTGCGTAAGCTCGGAATTCGCAAGGGCGACCGCGTCGCGATCTACATGCCGATGATTCCCGAGTTGCCGGTCGCCATGCTCGCCTGCGCCCGCATCGGAGCGGCTCACTCGGTGATCTTCGGCGGATTCTCGCCCGAGTCGATCGTCGATCGCGTCAACGATGCAAGCTGCGTCGCGCTCATCACCGCGGATTTCGGCTGGCGCCGCGGGAACAAAGTGCCGCTCAAACGCAACTGCGACATCGCGATGGACCATACGCCGACCATCGCGCACTGCATCGTGGCCCGCCGTGTGGGCGACGACGTCTTCATGCACGAGACGCGCGACATTTGGTGGAGCGAGCTGGTTGCCGGCGAATCGACGGAGTGCGAACCCGAAGCAATGAACGCCGAGGCGCTGCTCTTCCTTCTCTATACCAGCGGCACCACCGCCAAACCCAAGGGCATTAAGCACACGACGGCAGGATACCTGACGCAGGCGGCGATGACGCACGAGTTGGTCTTCGACCTCAAAGCGGAGCGCGACATCTATTGGTGCACCGCCGACATCGGTTGGGTGACGGGACACTCGTACATCGTCTACGGACCGCTGGCAAACGGCGCGACCAGCGTGCTTTACGAAGGCACGCCCGATTTCCCCGATAAGGACCGTTTTTGGGAGATCGTCGAACGGTACGGCGTCACGATTCTCTACACGGCGCCGACGGCGATCCGAACGTTCATGAAGTGGGGAACGGAGTATCCGGCCAGGCACGATCTGTCGTCGTTGCGGCTGCTGGGCACGGTCGGTGAGCCGATCAATCCCGAAGCTTGGATTTGGTATCGCGAATGGATCGGCGCGAACGCCACGCCGGTCGTCGATACCTGGTGGCAGACCGAGACCGGCGGTATCATGATCGCGCCGCTTCCCGGCGTCACGACCCTGCTGCCGGGCAGCGCGACGCGTCCCTTGCCCGGCATCGGCGCCGACATCGTCAACGATCGCGGCGAGAGCGTTCCGCTCGGCGGAGGCGGCTACGTCGTCCTCACGCAACCGTGGCCCGGCATGCTGCGCGGCATTTGGGGCGACGACGAGCGCTACGTGCAGACTTATTGGTCGAAGGTTCCTCATCGCTATTTCGCCGGCGACGGCGCGCGTCGCGATGCCGAGGGCAACTACTGGTTCATGGGCCGCATCGACGACGTGATGAACGTCAGCGGCCACCGCATCTCGACCACGGAGGTCGAAAGCGCGCTGGTCGATCATCCGCGGGTAGCGGAGGCAGCCGTCTGCGGCAAGCTCGACGAGATGACGGGCCAGGCAATCTATGCATTCGTTTCGCTCAAGGGTGGCCTTACCGGAACGCCGGAGTTTGCCGACGAGCTGCGGGATCACGTCGCGTCGAAACTCGGCAAGTTCACGCGCCCCAAGTATGTGACGTTTACCCAAGAGCTTCCCAAGACGCGCAGCGGCAAAATCATGCGCCGTTTGCTGCGCGACATCGCCGAGGGGCGCACGCTCGGGGACACGACCACCCTGGCGGATTCCTCGGTCGTCCACGAGCTGGCCGAGCGCGCCAAGATCGAGGTCGCGCAGGAAGAGTAGCCCGCATCCTCATCCGCTCGGAAGCCTGGCGGCGTTCTTTGGAGGAGCGTCGAACCCCGGGACCTCATGGCACGGGCGTCCGGCGACGAGGAGGCTTTGGCGGTAGCATTCGCGGCACACGAGCGTTGGGCATTCGCACGGGCGTATCGGGAATACGCGTCGTTGCTCTATTCCGTCGCGTACAACGTCCTGGGCAATGGCGAAGAGGCGCAAGACTGCGTTGCAGATGCGATCGCGCGATTGTGGCGCTCGCCCTCGGCGTACTCGTCGCAGCGCGGCTCGGTCCGCAGCTTTTTGGTCGTCTGCGTCCGCAACGAAGCAATTTCGCGCCGGCGCCGCCAGAGCCGGCGGCTTCGCTTAGAGGAGCGGCTGGCCGCGATGCCGGCGGAACACGAAGAACTCGAAGTGGGCGATCCCATCGAGCGCGACCGCGTGCGCCGCGCATTCGCTAAACTTCCCGACGACCAGCGCGCCGCGGTAGCGCTCGCGTTCTACGAAGGAAAGACGCACACGGAGATCGCCTCAGAACTCAACGCCCCGCTCGGCACGATCAAGAGCCGCATCAGCCACGGGCTGCGCAAGATCGCCGCGAGCCTCGGACCCGAGGGAGGCGACCGATGAACGACGCTCATTTTGGAGAACGCGCTGCGCTCTATGCGCTGGGCGCGCTCGACGAGGCCGAGTCCGCCGCGCTGGAAGCTCACCTGCGGGTCTGCGCGGAATGCGCCAAGCTCGTCGGCGAAGCGGAACGAGACGTTGACACAATCGCCTCGCAGCAAGCACGCCGGCGCGCGCCCGAAGAGCTGAACAAACGCGTCGAACGCCTCCTTGCGCCTGCGCCTGTTCAGCGGGCACCCTGGTCCGGTTTTACTGCCATCGCCGCCGCATTTCTCATCGGAGTTCTTCCATCGGCATACCTATGGGAACGAAACCGCGCGATGCAGGATGCGATGCTCTCGCAAAGTGCGGCGATGGATCGCCTTGCCACAACCGCGCATCGCACGGCGAGTTTCCGGCCGGCCAGCGGTGCGCTTGCGGCCAACGTTATGTACGCTTCCGACGGCTCGTGGTATGTAATTGTGGTTCGCGGAGCGTCGCACGCGCTCCAGGTCGCCTGGATGCACGACGGGGCGCAGACGATGCTGGGGGATGTCGTACCGCACGGCCGGGTTGCAATGCTCTATCTACCCAAGAGCCATCGCATGGAGCAACTCGCGCTGATGGACGGCGAGCACATCGTCGCGCAGGCGCAGCTTCCCTACTAGCCCACCTTCGCAGGCAGAAAGAAGGCTGCCAGATCGTCGAGGTGCTCGATCCGCAGTGCCGGAGGGAGCGCCGCCAGAATGGTAGCGCCGTATCGCGTCGAGATCGCGCGCCCGTCGAGCAGCGCCATCAGGCCGCGGTCGCTGCCGCTGCGAATGAGGCGCCCGAAGCCCTGTTTGAGGCGTACCGTGGCAGCGGGAACCATGTAGTGCTCGAAGCCGTCGAGGCCACGCGCCTCAAGCGCGCGCACTCGCGCCATGACCAGCGGATCGCTGGGCGAAGGAAAGGGAAGCCGGTCGATGATTACGCACGATAGCGCGTCGCCGACGACGTCGATTCCCTCCCAGAACGTTCCCGTGGCAAACAACACCGCGCCGGGCGTTCGTCGAAACCAATCGATGAGGTGCGAGCGCGGAAGCTGGCCTTGCAGCCGAACCGGAAAGGCGAGCCGATCGGCAAGCAGCGCGTAGACTTCCCGCAACCGCGCGTACGACGTGAACAGCACGAAGGCGCGTCCGCGCGTTCGATCGAGGCACTCTTCGACCAGCGGCGCCGCGCGGCGCGCAAAATCCGCCGACTTTGGGTTGAGTTCCGCCGGCGCGATGAACAGCCGGGCTTGGCGCGCGTAATCGAACGGCGACGTCGCGACGAGCTCTTGCGCGTCGTCGATTCCAAGCGTACGCCGCACGAAGTCGAACGAGCCGTTTGTCGACAGCGTCGCGCTGGTCAAGATGACGGTCGGCGCGCGCGAGAAGAGCGTCGTCCGTAAGAACTCCGCAACCTCGTGGGGCGCGCAATGCACCGAATAGCGCGCATCCGAGTCGCTCCGCTCCGCCCATGCGATCGCTTCGGGGGAGCCGCCTTCGATGCGATCGACCACCGATTCGTGCCCCACGACGAGTCGCAGCATCAGGTCGCGGCGGCGCTCGGCTTCTGCAACCTCGCCCTCCGGGTTGTGCTTACGCGCCTCCGTCCAGTTGGCGAACAGCCAGTTTTCCAAACGGTAGAGGCTTTCGCGCAGGAGAAACAGCGCGGGCCCGGCTTCCTCGTTGGCTGCCAGCGGATAGCGATCGCCCGGAACGCGCGCGAGCGACGACTCCAAAGCGCGAACGGCAGCATCGAACTCGCCGTCGAAGACCGCGGGCAGCTCGTAGTTTCGATGGATCTTGCGCATCATGCGTCCGATGCTCGCTGCAGAAAGCACCGCGGTAACCGCATCGGTCGCCCATCGCTCGCACTGATGCGCTTCGTCGAGCACGGCGACGTCGTACGGCGGCAAGAGTCCGCCGCCAACCGCCAGGTCGAGAAAGAAGAGCGCGTGGTTGACGACGACGACGTCGGCATACTTGGCCTGATCCCGTTTGTTGAAGTAAAAACAATCGCGAAAATGCGGGCAGTACTCGCCGACGCATTCGTCGGCGTCGGCATCGAGCAGCTCCCACTCGCCTGGCGGCAGCACGAACGGCAGCTCCGCACGATCGCCCGTTTGCGTCCGTGCGGCCCATTCCGAGACGCGTTGCAGGCTCGGTGACGGCGCGAGCGGCCGGTCTTCGCGCATTCGCTCGAACTTCTGGCGGCAGAGATAGTGCGAGCGACCCTTGAGCAGCGTGACCCGCACAGGGATGCCAAGGGCGGCTTCCACCAACGGAATATCTTTTTGCACCAACTGCTCTTGCAGAGCGATGGTCCCGGTTGAAAGCACGACTTTCTTGCCGCTGCGCAGCGCCGGCACGAGATACGCGAGCGACTTCCCGACGCCCGTGCCCGCTTCGACGATCGTGTGCATGCTCTCCAGGATGCCGCGTTCTACAAGCTGCGCCATCTGTAGCTGTCCCGTTCGCCGTTCGAAGCCGCGTAGATTTCGCGCGAAGGGTCCGTCGGATCCGAAGATCCGGTCCAACGTCATTGCGTCCAATGCTGCCGATCGTGCGGCGATTCGTAATGCGACTCCAAGGTGCGGCCGGTCGAGCTTTCGACGACCACCGGCGCCACGCGACGCGGCGGATAGTAGATTGCAAAAGTGAATATAAAACCGGCCAGGAGCCCCGCCACGTGAGCTTGCCAAGAGATCACGGGAATGCTAAACGTGATGATGAGGTTGATAACTAAGATCCCGATGTTCGAGCGCACCAGCTCCATTCCAGGTTTGCCCAGCTTAAACCCGATCGCGAAGAGGGCGCCAAAGAGCCCGAAGATCGCGCCGCTCGCTCCCAGGGTCGGCGTCATCGGATTGCTGAAATAGACGACGCCCAGCCCCGCTACGATCAGCGACACCATATAGACGAGCAGCATGCGCCACGAGCCCAGCGCGTACTCGATGAATCTGCCGAGAAACCAGAGCGACATCATGTTGACGCCGATGTGGATCAATCCGCTGTGCAGGAAGCCTCCCGTAATGATGCGCCACCACTGGTGATCCTGCAGCACGGCGGCCGGAACCAACGCGGCCCCGTAGAGAACGCGCGGACTCTCCGGGCCACCGGCCGACAACTCCCAAAGATACGCGAGGGCATTGACGACGATCAGAAAGCGAGTGATCACGCGATCATCACCGTGCGTGCCAGCTCGAGCGAGATCGCGTGACGCTCGCCGGAGACTTCGATCGTTATCGGGCCGCCCAGCGGCGCCTTCTCGATCACGCGCAGCTTGACGCCGGGGCGCAATCCGACTTGCCCGAGGTAGCGCAAGATTTCCGGCATCTGCTCGGTCACGCCGGAGACGGTTACGCGCTTCCCGGGCTCGACCTGCGCGAGCGGAATGCCCGTTCGCACCGGCTCCGTGAGATCTTTTGGCGGAATCGGATGGCCGTGCGGACAGGTGCGCGGATTGCCGAGCGCCGTCACCAGACGCTCCTCGACGCGCTCGGTAATCGCGTGCTCGAGGATGCAGGCTTCGGCGTAGACTTCGTCCCACGGCATCTTTAAAACGTCGGTGAGCAGGCGCTCCGCCAAACGGTTGCGCCGCACCACCCCGACGGCGACCTCCAAGCCCTTTCGCGTCAGCTTGATGTCGCCGCGCACTTCGTGCTCGACGAATCCATCGTTGACGAGCTTCTTGAGCATGCCCGAAACGCTGGCGGGCGCGACGCCGAGCTCCGTCGCCAGCGCCGACGTCGTCACGCCCGGGCCCTCTCGCTCGAGGCGATAGATGGCCTTCATATACATTTCGAACGATTCGGCGAAGTGAGAGTGCGAGTGTCCGGGCATACCAGCTCTAACTACTCGATCGCTCGTGAAGTTCCGCGACGGCCTCGTCGAGCCGCGCGCGCATGGTCTGCTTCTCGCCGGGTTGCGCAAACGTCGCCTCGATCGCGTTTCGTACGTAGCGTTCCAATGCGGCCGGCCCCGCAGCACGTTCGACGAGCTCGTATTCCCGCTCGATCGACGTAGCAAAGAGCGCGGGATCGTCGCCATCGATGGTTACGACACAGCCCAGCCGGTCGAAATCGACGAATGGTTTGGGATGGTCGGCCAAAGCCGCACCGGTGAGGCGATTCGACGTCGGACAGATTTCCAGCGGAATGCGCCGCGTCGCGAGCAGCTCGACCGTGCTCGGGTCTTCCAGTGCGCGGATGCCATGACCGATGCGTTCCGCGTGCAACAGCTCGACCGCGTCGCGTACGCTTTCGGCTCCGCCCACCTCGCCGGCGTGCGCAACGCAGTGCAACCCCCGCGAACGCGCGTAGGCAAAAGGCTCGACGAAGAGCCGCGCGGGAAAGCGCAGCTCATCTCCCCCAAGCGATAACCCGACGACGTCCAGATCCGTCATGGTCGCCATCGCTCGGGCGGTTTCCATCGCGCTGTCTTCGCCGAAGTTCCGAGTGAGGTCCGGCAAAAGTCTGAAGGCGGCCCGCGGCACCGCTCGCCGCAGCTCCGTCACGATCGCCTCCATCGTCGCGCGTACGTCGAGCGCGGGATTGAAGAACGTCCAAACCGACGGCGAAACGAAAAGCTCGCCATAGATGACGCCTTGGGCAACCCCGTCTTCCACGAACTCGCGCGCCATGCGCGCGTAATCGTCCGGCTCTCGCAGCGAGCGGCTGACCGCCGCAAAAAGGTACAAAAACTCTTGCAGCCCCTCAAACCGATACGGATCGTCTCTCCGCGTGTCACCGTGACCTCTCCCGGTGTCATCCTGAGCTTGTCGAAGGATGGCCGGGCGATACCGCAAGGCAACGCCGTGCTTGTCCGCCAGTTCGACGAAGGTCGCCGGGCGCAGCGTCCCTTCGAGGTGGCAGTGCAGGTGGATCTTCGGGATGCGTTCCGCAAGCGAGCCGGGGGCCATCCGCTCCGCTTTCGGCGCCGGCAGGGGCAAAACCGCGCTCGTCGTAAGTAAGTCGGTCGCCGCGGGGTGGAGCAGTCCGGTAGCTCGTCGGGCTCATAACCCGAAGGTCGGTGGTTCAAATCCACCCCCCGCAACCAACTCCTATCGGCACATTTCCGGAGGCGCGTAAATGGCGGACGAGATCACCACGAGCTTCGCCAGAGATATCCGACCGATGTTTACCGACATCGACGTCGAGCACATGAAGGCCGCCGGCATAGATCTCTCGAGCTTCGACGACGTCCAATCCTACGCCGCCGCGATCTACCGAACGGTGAGTAACGGCACGATGCCGCCGCCCGGCTCGGGCAAGCAGTGGACGCCTGAAATGTGCGAGCGCTTCAAACAGTGGCAGCACGACAACTGCCCACCCTAGTTTTTCCGCTCGCTAGTTTTCGGTGGGGACGGGGGCGTCGTTTTCAATCAAACCTTCGGATCGGAGATCCGACCAAAACGCCCGCGGAATCCTCGTCTCGAGCGACGTGTAGTCGGCGAGTACCTGCTGCGGATTCGCACAGCCGACGACGAGTGCCGCCGCGACGTCG
>JBEKRW010000059.1:0-11198 GCA_049517595.1 Candidatus Cybelea sp.
CTTCCAAGCCTGGCGGCACGGCCCAGTGAAACAGCGCGTTGTAGCGGGTTACGCGTTCGTTTCCGGCCGTCGCCTTGACGTGCTCCAGAAATGTTGAGAAGCGCCCGATGACGCCAAGTTCCTGGAGATCTCGCGCGACGTCAACAAACGACTGGAACTCGAGTCCGGCCTCACGAGCCCGCGCCGCCCAAAGGTCGCGGACCACCTCGTCGGGCGCAAACTCTCGCTTGAGAGCAATCAGCACGCGCCATTGCATTTCGGAGAGCTCGACGATCGAGGTATCCAGCACCCCGGCCGGCTCATCGGCTCGGGCACCCGGTTCCAGTCCGCGCCGGCGAACGTGCCCGACGCCCAGCGCGAAGAGCTTTTTCGCCGGCATGATCGCAAACCGTTGCGCCCCGACTTGGCGGCCCAACCATTGCGCGTGCTTGCGCAGCGAGAAGCCCTGCGGGACCTTGAGCGTGGTCCAAAGCCGGTAGCTGCTCCCGGCCGAAATCGAATCGGTGGATCGGATAACGACGTGGCCTGAGAAAGGATCTTCCCGGAACATATAATCGAACGCCGCGTCGAGCTTCTCGGCCGGGACTTCCCACGCGCAGAGCGCGCCGCGGGCTAAGCTCGTAGAGAGCAGCGTTTGGCGGACGCGTCGAATCGTGCCGGCCTGCAGCATCGCGACGACTCGTTCGATGACCGTCTCGACGCCGATCCCGCAGCGCGTCGCGATCTCGCCGAAGGGATCGATTTGAAAGCCGGTCAGACGATCTTCCGAGATCGCTAGGATTGCAGCGTTGACCGGGTCCGATATCGTGGCCGGCGCTTGTGAAGCCGCCGCCATCAGGCCGACAAGCTCCTATAGCTGAACGTCGCTAATACCGGTGGCGTACAAGTAGTTTTGCTCGGCGATGTAAACGCCGTAGAGAGCCGTAATGTATGACGATTGTGCCGTACTGAGATTTGCCTCGGCGGTGACGACGTTGAGAATCGTCGAGGCTCCGACCCGATACTGTGCCTGCGTCGCATCCAGCGAAACTTGCGCCGATGTAAGCTCCGTCTTCGCCTGCACGAGCGAGGCCCGCGACGAAATCAGCGTCGCCAAAGCCGAGCGCACGTCCGACTCAACGGTGAGCCTCGTCGTGTTGAGCGTCGCTAGCGCTTGATCGAGCTGCGACGCCGCGACGGCGACGTTGTAGTTGGTGAGGCCTTGATCGTAGAGCGGCACCGTTAGGTTCAGAGCGATCGATTTGTCGTTTGACCACGCAGGCGGCCCGGGACACTCCGAAACCGGATAGACGTTTCCCGCTTTGGTTTCATTGGTGGTCGAATAACAATCTATGAAGGTCCGGCTCACACCGTCGTTACCGGAGGCCGTCAGCACTGGAAACCGGGCCAGTTTTGCATACCGAACGCCCTCCTGGTCCGATTGAACGGTATATGCCGCCGCGATATAATCGGGGCGCATAATTAGCGCGCGCTTCAACGAAGCGGCGTAGGTCGGATTTGGAACGGATGCTTGTGCGCGCAGCGACTTCGGCACGACCATGGCATCGGCGTCGAGTCCGAGCGTGGTCGCGAAGGTTCCCTGAGCGCCGATCGCAACCCCTTGCGCGGTCACCAGATTTCCCTTCGCTTGCGCGGTCTGAAACTGCGCCGCGGCGATATCTGAGCGCGGTGCCGCGCCGTTGCGAATCTGCGCCGCAACCGAAGCTTCGTTGACTTCGAACTCGTGCACGAGCTGCGCATCCGCAGTTACCGTCGCATTATCCTCGAGCACGGCGTAGTAGGCATTGGCGATATTGAGCCCTAGCGTTTGGAGATCCCGTAGCAGCGTCGCGCGCCCGGCGATGTCGGCCTCCTTGGCCGAACGAATCGCTGCGATAGTCCGGCCACCGTCGTAAATCAGCTGCGTAACTGAGATCGTGGCCGACTCGCTTGAAACCGTGCTCTGGCTATAGACCCCGAACGGCGCCTTCGTAGCCGTAGCGAGCGGGACGAGGCCGCCAGGCGGCGGGCTCGGGCTGCTTATTGCCCCTGACGAACCGTTGGTATACGACTTTGCCGCCTGGGCGTTCCCGGTCACCGCTGGGTAGAGCGCTTGCAGTTCCGACGTGTATTTCGCGTGGATTGCGGCCCACTGTGCGTTGTCGTTTGCGAAGATGGGCGACAGCGCAACGCCGATTCGGACCGCGTCGGCGAGCGAGATCGATTGGGGAACCCCTTTCTTCGGGGTCAGTTGCTCGACGTCGGGGGCCGGCGTTCCGTACGCGGGATAGGGCAGCGGGGTCCCACTCACCGTGGGTTCGGGCTGTGGCGAGGGCATCTGGACGCCCGGAATCTCGCTTTGAGGGGGCGAGCTCTGCGCCAATCCTACCCCGGTCACAAGGCCGCCGAGCACGAGAGCGGTGACGAGCGCTCGCGCTGAACGTATCGGTCGAATCATCGTTAGTGCACCGCGCCGGCGCCGGCAGGACCCGACGAGGGCCCGTTGGCTACGGCCACGAGGCTGCCATCCTTTAAAGCGTCGGGACGGGTGGTTATCACCATCATACCCGGTTGTATCCCAGGGCCAATTACTTGCGCGAGCGTGTCGGTCTGGACTCCGAGCCGAACGGGTACCGCTTGCGCCTTACCACCGGAGATTACGTAGACGACGTTGCCGCTCGGAGTGGCAGCAATGGCGCTGCGTGGGACGACGGTGGCACCCACGGCTCGTTCCTTCGTCACCGTGACGGTCACCAGCATACCGCCGCGGAGCGCGTAACCAGGATTCTGAAGTTCCAGGCGAGCCAGATAGGACAACGTCCCCGAGGTCGGGACCGCGTTCACCGTACCGATCGGGGCGCTGAAGCGCTTTCCGGGCAAGGACGAAGACTCGAATGAAACGACGCTTCCCGAATGCACGTAGGGAAGGTCGTCGTCGGGCACGTTGACGTTGATCCAGACGCGATCGATGCGAGCCACCTGGAGGATCGGCGAAGAGGGTGAGGCGTACGCGCCGGGATCGAGCAAGCGGTTCGCCACGACGGCATCGTACGGGGCGTAGAGGTAGGTCTGCGACAACTGAGTGCTAAGGACGCGGGCTTGAGCCGCAGCGGCTGCCGCCTGCGCCTGCTGAGAGCGAACGCCCTGGAGGCTGACGACGTCGTTGCGCAGTCCGACGACGGCGTTGTTGTAGGCCTGCTGCGCTTGAATGTAGTTCGCCTGAGACTGCTGCAACTGCGTCTCGGAAACGTAGCCTTGCCGGAAAAGCTGGCGGTTTTGATCGTAGACTAGCTTCGCATTTTGAAGCGCCGCCTTTGCCGTTTGAAGGGTTGCCGCGTTGGTTTGCGTCTGAACCGGATAGCCAACGACAGCGCCCTGCGCTGAAGCCGAAGCCTGCGCAGCCTGTGCCTGCGCCTGCTGGAGCTGCGCCTGGAGCGTGGAGGGATCAATCGTCGCCAGCAACGCGCCCTTCCTCACCATGTCGCCAATATTCACGTTGATGGTCTTAATCGTGCCGCTCTGCTGAAAGGCCAGGGTGGACTGGTCCAGCGGCGAGATCTGCCCGTCGAGCGTGACATAAGTAGCAAGGTTCTGCCGGGTAGCCGCGGCCGCATCGACGCTCAGCGGCATCGGTCCAGGAGGCGGCTTCTTCCCGCATGCGACTAGCGCCGGCGCGGCCACGGCCAGCCCTAGCGCGAACAGCGTCATCCTAAGCATCTGCTTCTCAACCCGATCCTTCATGGTCTCATATACGGCGAGCGGTGCCATTTGATTCAAGCCTTAATCGGCTCCTGTGGTAGAACCTCGGCATGAGGTGAACGGCTGCAAGGCGTATCTCCCCGTTGCATGAGCGCGAAACTCGACATCGGCCGCTCGTACAGTCTCCAAAGCCGCGTCGAGGAATGGATGACGGCCGAAAAGACCGGCAATAAGGGCGTCGACGTCCTTTCCACGCCGGTGCTGGTCCAGATGGTCGAGACGGCGGCGATCCACTGCATCGCGCCGATTTTGGGCGCCGGGCAAGTGACCCTCGGGACGCATATCGACCTGGAGCACAGTAAGCTGGTCCCGGTTGGGTTTATCTTGAGAATTCAGGTAGAAGTCGTCATGCTCGACGGACCGCGCATCAGCTTCGCCGTCCAGGTTTTCGACGAGCAGGAAGCCGTGGCCGAGGGCACCCACGAGCGCTATATCATCGAGAAGGCCAAGTTCTTGGCGAAGCTTCGCGAAAAGCTCGCCTGACTATCAACCTTATAAGTCCCCTGCCCTCTCGGTGCAGGGGAGGCAATCGGCTGTTCCCGAAAAGGGTTAATCGGGCAGTGCCCGAGCCCGTCCCCTAGGGCCGGCCAAAGGCATTCCCATAGGTCTCATAACAGCTAGGAGGACACATTGAAGCGACTGAGCACTGGAGTCCTGGCCGCGCTAATGATAGCCGGACTTGGACTCAACGCGGTCGCAGCCCAGACTAGCGCATCGCATGGCAACATTGGAACCAACGCGATCGCGCAAGACACGGGCGCGAACCCTGCTCCGCCGGCGAACTTCGGTTCCCCCCCGTCGGGGCAGTATCCTATTCTCTATAACGACCACCACGTCTACTCTAAGCCTGATATTCTAAAGCAAGGCCGCGTCCTTGCGGCACTGGTGCGGGGCGGCACGCTCTTAATTCCACTTCGCTCGATGTTCGAGCAAATGGGCGCTACCGTGTCATTCGACTCAAGCACTCAGACTGTGACGGTCAGCAAAGCCGGCGCCGAGGTCAAAGTGACCGTCGGCAAACCGGAGGTCATCATCAACGGTGAGTCGCGTCCGCTGGACGTGGCCCCGATGATGTATCAGGGCGTCGTTCTCGTACCGGTCCGAGTCATCTCGGAAGGCATGGGCGCGTACGTTCTGTGGGTTGCCGATAGGCGTCTCGTTGTCGTGCGGTACATACCGGCGACTCCGCCGCCGACCCCGGCACCACCGCCCCCGCCACCGCCGCCGCCGCCGCCCACCCCAACGCCGACACAGGCACCGTACTACGACTTCTATGTAGCCGGCGATTACATTATTTCGCCAAAGGTTTACAACGAATTCGTTAACGGCTCGTCGAGCGACAACAACAACAACGGCTTCTCGTATCGCCTCCACGGTGCTATCGAGATTCCGGTGATGAACCTCCCGTGGATGGTAGCAATCGATTACCGGCAGTTTAACTGGAACCACGATTGCGGTGGATCCGGCGATCCCGGATGCTACGTTACAACGATCGGCGGACTCGGCCAATCGGCAGTTCCGGCGTTCAATGGAAGCGACTACGAGTTCACTGGGGCACTGGGCCTACGAGTCCTGCAGCCTCGGATCTATCTCGCAGGCGCCTACATGTCGCGTAGAAACAACTACGGCTATCCGACTGAGAACGGCGCAGGCGTCGGTCTCGAGAAGCTCCCCGATCTCGATCGGACCTTCTCATTCTATGGTAACGTCTACTACTTCTTCGACGTCCGCGGCAACTACGGGAGCGTAGCTGGGGCCTGTTCCCCACCGACTTCTCCTTGTACGTATGACGTGGGCTACAACGTCCTGAAGTACGACATCGGCGTCTCCTACACGTTCCCTGGGTTCCCGCTGTACTTTGAAGCGGGCTTCCTGGGAGATCGCGGTTACAACCTCTACGCCGCACCGGCTGGTTTCTCGGAGAGCGGCCCATACGCAGGTATTGGCCTGAAGCTGTAAGCTTCAGCCAACACGGCAAAAAAAAAGCCTCCGTAACAACGGAGGCTTTTTTCTACGCTCGGCTTTTGACTACGGCTGCGGTGTGGGTGAGGGGCCGAGACGCGTCAGCGTGTCGGAGTCTCCGGGTGCGGCCGATTGCTCCACGCATGGCGGCGTGATGACCTCGACGTCGGGATGACCGGGCGCCGGTGAAGGTGCCGCGCTGGCGTTCGGCGTGGTCTCGGGCATGACGCCGGCGGGAAGCGGTGTCGGGCAGAGTTGCGCTAGCCCAAACCAATGCTCGGTATATCCTTGTGCGATCGTCGCCTTCATCGTCTTTCCGAAGTAGGTATTGCCGTACTTAGCAACGAGCAAATGCATAAACTCCCAGGTGACCTGCTGCTCGGATTGCGTGTACACTTTTCGCAATACCAGAACGGCGAGGTAGTACGAGCGCGCAAGCTCGGGATCGTTGGGATACTTGGCAGCCCATTTGCGCAGCGCTTCGGTAGCAAAATCGAGCTTCGCGATCAAATGCGGATCGGTCGTATATGCCCCGGCGCTGATCGCACCATCTTTATAGGTGTTGTCGATGCCGAGATAGCTCATCTTCATCCGGCCGAAATATTCGTCTCCGGGCGCCGAGCTGTTGAACTCTTCGCATTTTAAGTGCGCCCACTTACTCTTGGTCGCACCGCAGACGTCCTTTGAGGAAGCCTCGTCGGACGTTGCCGCCGACTTGGGCGTCGCCGAAGGCTTGGGCGTTGCCGCGGTCGCAGACGTTGCAGACTGCGGCAGCGACGAAACGAGGATCGAGCTTGCTATCGCAAGCGTAAATGACAACGTTGATAACGTGGGTTTCACGGCTACTTTTTTTCCGCGACGTTCCAGCCTCACCCTCCTGTTAACGGCGGCATAAGGGGCGTTTGTTAGCCGCCGCGAACGACGCAACAATGGCTCGGTCGATTGCCTTAGCGGCTGTGCAACTCGCCGCGCACGATCGCGGCGACTCGCACGCGGGGCTCGAACGCGCCCTCGACGCAACCCGAATCGCCGCGCTCGAGGCCGACCTCGTCGTGCTCCCCGAGGCGACGTTCCCCGCTTACGTGCTCGGCAACGCGCCGCTTGCCGCGCACGAAGCCGAGGATGCAATCAACCGTTTATGCGTTATCGCGCGTGAAACGTCGACGGTCATCGTCGCCGGGGCTGCCGTCTTGCACGACGGGCGTGCGCGCAATGCAGCGGTGGTCATCGACGCGGATGGTTCGCTTGCCGGCCGCACGGACAAGCTCTTTCTCTGGCACTTCGACCGCCGGTGGTTCGAAGACGGGCAATCGCTGGCGCCCATTGGGACCAAGATCGGGCTTCTCGGCGTGCTGATCTGCGCGGACGGCCGCCTTCCGACGATTTCGCGCGCGTTGGTGGATCGCGGCGCGGAGCTGCTCGTCATGCCGACGGCATGGGTAACGAGCGGCCGCGACCCGCAAGCTTTGGAAAACGTGCAAGCGGATCTCTTGGCGCGCGTCCGTGCCTATGAAAACCGCGTGCCGTTCGTTGCCGCCAACAAGTGCGGCAGCGAACTCAACATGGTCGCGTACTGCGGGAAGAGCCAGATCGTGGCGGCCAACGGCGAGATCGTCGCGCTTGGCAACGAGCGTGAGGCCGAAATATTGCGCGCCGTGGTAACGCTGGGCGGCGGACGGCCCTCGCGCGTTGGAACCGTGCATCCGCCGCTGCGTCAGAACTACCCGGCGGCTCCGCTTCGGCTGGCGATTTCTTACGAACCGCTTCCCGCTGACATCGACGAACGCTTGGACCTGCTCGACGACGCCTTTGCGGTCTCCGCTTCGGACTCCGGCCGGCTCGAACTGCTCGACCGGGTGATTCCGTCGGTGTCGGTCGACGATCGCGCCGTACTCGATCCCGGCGGCCTGGTCCCCTACCGTCGCGCCGGCTACGGTTTGTTCTGTTGGACCAGCGAGATCGGTCCACCGTGGCTGGAGCGCATCGCGCGCGCTCGCGCCGTCGAGCTGCGCGTCTATCTCGTCGTCTTCGACCGTGCGGCGCAACGCGCGTTCGCCGTCGACCCTGACGGCGCCATCGTGGCCGGCACGTTCGCGCAGTACCGGCTGGCCAGCTTTACGTTCGACCCGCGAAAGACCGGCGAGATGCTCGTAGCACCCGGCACCGACGTGGCCGAAGGCCTCGCTCGCGTGGAAGCCATCGTGGCCGACGGTTCATCCTGAACAACCCGCTCCGAACCATCGTCGTGCTCGGGCTGGCAGCGCTGACGCTAGCCGGAGCTGCTGCAAAAACGCAGCGATTGCATCTCGCAACTGCAACGATCGTTGCGTCGCGCTGGCCGTACTTGCCGGGCAGCGTGCTTCCGCTGCGCGTCGTAGGAATCGCGCCGCCCTATTCGGTCTCGATTCTCGGACCGGGCCGATTATCGAACGGCGACGCGTACGCAATTCCCGCCACGAGCCACGCCGGCTCGGCGTTGCTGGTCGTCGGGAATCGGGCGGGATTTGGAACGACGCGGCTGCGCATCGCCGCTCCACCCGTTTCTCGCCCGCTGTTGCTCGTGGCGTCCTACGACGAGGGCCTGGTTCTGCACGACGAGCGAACCTTCGCGGTAGTCGGCGTGCTTGCCACCGGTGGCGTTCCAAGCGACGTGGCCGTCGATCGCGCGGGGAACGCCGCCGTGACCGATACTCAAGGATCTCAGCTGACGATTGCGAGCTTGGCGACGGCATGGGACGTCGCTCGCGCGGGCGACGTTCCGTTCGGCGACGAGGTCGCCGCCGACGACGCGACTCACGCATTTTTCGTTACCAACCGAGACTGGAACGGCACCGGAGCGCTGACGCGAGTCGCCGGCAACCGAGATGCCGTCGTGACCCACGTAAGCACGGGCGAAACCGCGGAAGGCTTGGCAGTAGACGAACGCCGCCAAATCGTCTATGTCGCCAACACCAACGACGGAACGATCGCCTTCGTGGATGCGCGCTCAATGCGCATCATCCGACGGTTTCCCGCGGTGGCTCGCGTCTTTTCGCTGACTCTGTCGCCCGACGGCAACCGGCTCTATGCGATCTCGAACCAGGCCGTGGAGTCGCCATTTGGAAAGGCCGGGGAAGCGATCGAGATTTCGCTGGGAGGTCGGATCCCACGCATCGTCGCCCGCAGCGGGAGACTTTCTTTCCCGCTTGGCGTCGCGTTGGACGACCGCGCGAATACGCTCTTCGTCGGCAACGAGGATCGCGGTGCGATCGAAGTGCTCGACGCTCGAACCTTGCGCCCAAAACGCGCGGCGCTCGCGACCTGCTCCATTCCGTGGAAGTTAATGCTGGATCCGGCGAGCGAGCGGCTCTACGTTCCCTGTGCTGGCGATAACGAGATCGACGTCTTCGACGCGCGCACGCTGCTGCGAGTCGCGCGTGCACCGTTTGCGACAGGCGGCTATCCTCTCGCCATCGCAGTATGGCGACCATGATTGCGCTCTTCCTCGCCGTTTCGCTCTTGCCGGCGCACATCGAACCGGAGCCGCCGTTTCCCCGAATCCTCGAACAGGCTCCGACGATCGATAGCGTCGCGCCAGGCGTCGAATACGGCGATTATCAACTCCTAACGTCCATCGGACCCCTCTCGATCCACGTCGTTGCCGTCGAGCCGCGTCGTGGCGACGTGCACGTCGAGAACGTGCTCGCCGGCGACGCGCTCGACTCGCGCGGCGAAACCGTCGGCTCGATGGCGAAACGAACGAAAGCCGTCGCCGGCATCAACGGCGATTACTTCGATATCGGCAACACGAACCGGCCCGAAAACATCGTCGTTCGCGGCGGCGCGCTCTTGCAGGTTCCGTATAAGCGCTATGCGCTAGCGATTACGCGCGACGGGACCGCGCACATCGCCGAGTTCTCGTTTTCGGCGGAGGTGCAAGTCAACGAGCGCACGCTGTCACTCGGCGGCATCGACGAGTTACCGCCGCCTAACGGCGGCCTCTCGTTGCTAACGCCCGAGTACGGGCACGTACGTCCGCAAGAGAACGTAACGCTCGTGAACCTCGAGCCCCTCTCCGGGACGCCGCCGCTCGCGCGCTATCGGGTAACCGGCATGGCCGACAATCTCACTACTCAGGCGCCGGGCTACTACCTCGCCATCGGACCAAGCCAGTACAGTGCCGTAGAGGCCTTTGACGCGGGCACCGTTCTCGAAGCCACCGGCACGCTCGAGCCCCTCGAGCTTGGCTCGATTGCTACGGCGATCGGAGGCGGCCCGCTGATCCTGCACGACGGCCAGTGGTTCGACGACGGCGACGGGCCGAACGGAAGGGAGTTTTCCAAGCGCATTCCCTGCTCAGGTGCCGCAATTGCCCCCGATGGGCGCCTCTTTTTGATCGAGGTGGACGGCCGCCAGCCGGAGGTCAGCATTGGTTTGAAGCGACCGGAGTTCGCCGCAGTGATGCGGTCGCTCGGCGCCACCGAAGGGCTCGCCTTCGACGGCGGCGGCTCTTCGACGCTCGCAATCCGGCGCTTAGGTGAGAGCGAAGCCGTGATGGCGAACTCGCCCTCGGACGGGATCGAGCGCCCCGTCGGCGACGGTCTGTTCGTCTATAGCACCGCTCCGGTTGGGCCTGCGGTTCGGCTCGTCGCCCGGCCAAACGTCGTTCGCGCTGTTCCCGGCGCCGGCGTTCCGCTGCGGATTGCGGCCGTCGACGCCGCCAACCATGTGGCTGCCGGCGTAGCTCCAGTTCGCGTCAGCGTTTCGCCGCCGTCGCTGGGGGAGTTTCGTAACGGGCAGTTCGTGGCGCTCCATCCCGGATTCGGGCGCCTCCTCATGCGCGCCGGTAGTTTACAAGGCGAAGTAGCGGTGGAGGTGGATGCCACGCCTGCCCGCGCGCGAATCACGCCCGCTCGCCCGAACGTCGACTCCGATGCGATCGTTGCCTTGCTGCCGCACGCGTACGACGCGCACGGTTATCCGCTCGTTCTTCCCGCTACGCTGCCGTGGAAGGCTACGACGGGTTCGATCGACGATCGCGGTGAGTTCCGTGCCGGATCGCAGGACGCCGACGTGTCCGTGCGGATCGGAGATGCTCTTGCGGTCGCGCGGGTGACGGTAGGTTCGCACGACGAGGCGCTGCCCTTTGCGCAGCTCGCTCACTTCGTGACGATTCCCCATGGCGGTCAAGGCCAACTCGCTAAGGATGCCGGTTGCAACAGCTGCATCGGACTGCACTTCGCATTTTCCGGCAACGAGCGCGCCGCCTACGCGATGGCCGACGTCCCACTCCCCGACGACACGATCGGCCTGACGTTCGATCTGCAAGACGACGGCAGCGCCGCGCGGCTGCGCGTCGCCTTGCGCAACGAAATCAATGAAGACGTGTTGCTCGATGCGACTCGGCTGGGGGAGGCGGGATGGAGAAAGGTCGTCGTGCGCTTCCCGCCCGATACGCAAGTCTCGCGCCTGATCGCAATCTACGTGCTTCCATCAAAAGGCATCGAGCTTTCAGAGGG
>JBEKRW010000060.1:0-11067 GCA_049517595.1 Candidatus Cybelea sp.
TCTGCTTCGAAAGATACAGGATTTGCTCGGTGACGTCGTGATTCGACGCCGGATCGGCGACCGTGAGCTCTAAGCGGTCGGTCTCTACGCCTCCGAGTTTACCGCCGTTCATCTCCGTAAGCTTTCCGGGGATGGTCCCATAATCGTCGATCACGCGCGGCAACAGAGCTTCGGGAATCGTGACGCCACGCAGTGAGACGGCACGCGGATCGTGCAAATCGATCTTCATGTGGATGCCTGAAAGGATGCCGCCGAGATGGCCGCTCACCAGATCACCGCCGACCCACACGCCGCCCGAACCTTTGCCGGCGCCATCGAGGATCAGCGTCTTGACGTAATGTTGCTTCATGAATGAATATTGATAGACGCGGTCCTGCGATTGCGTTCCGTTCGCTTCGTGAACGTGCAGAATGCACGTGTAGTCGGAGATGCCGGCAAATGCTTGGTCGAACGCCACGATAGCGGGCGGCTCGGCGGCAGCGCTTGCGGCAATACAACTCGCGCCGGCTAGCGCGACAAACAGCGACAACGAACGCTTCACAATTCGCGCGGCTCTCCTGCGGTCAGGGCTTCACTATCGTGTTCTTTTGCAGCGTCACCGCTGCCACTCGGGCGAGCGCTCTGCCGACCATGACCGTGCCGGTTGCCATGCTTATCGACTGGTGTGCGATGAGGTTGCCGTAAAAGGAACAGCCTGTCCCAAACGTCGCCGAACTGCCCGTTGCCCAAAACACGTTGCGCGCCTGCGCGCCGTTGGTCAAGATGACGCTGCGACCCGTCGTCATCGTAAACTTGGATGCGATTTGGAAAATGAATACCGCGTGCGAGTGGCCGCGAGCATCGAGCGTCAGATCTCCCGACGATATCGAAAGCGCAGAAGTCGACTTGTAGAGCCCCGGGTAAAGCGTCTGGCCGCCGATATTTCCGGCAACCTTAATCGGGTTGAGCGTCCGGCCCATGGCGTCGTTATATGCCGTCGTCAAATCCAGCTTTGCTTGCCGCGCGATGCTATCGTCGACGTGCACGTGCCCGTGGATCACTCCCGGGGGGAAACCGGTCATCGCGCTTCCCGGAGAGATCCCCACGTCGCCCACGATCTTTGTAGGCCCGGTGTTCGTCACGGTAGAGCCCGCGAGGATCGCGAAGCGAGCCGCACTCCGGAGATCAACCGATGCCGTTGCCGGCGCTATCGTAGACCCAGAACCGAGGCCGGGCGCCGCTGGGGTCGAGTTGCCCGCGCTGCAGGCGGACACCAAAGCAGTTAGAAGCCCCGCGAGAAGCACGGGCTTAAATCGTTGTATTTCCATAAAACCCAAACTCCGCCGGATAAGGCGGTCTAGAAACGTGGTGCTTGTTCGGCGACGGTGCACTAGGTCTCCAAGACGACCTTGAGCGCGCCGGTCTCTGCTGCGTGTGCAAATGTTTCGTACGCGTTTGATGGCGCCCACCTCGTCGATGATGCCAACCCCCTCATGCCCAAGAATCCGGCCGGGTCTGGCAGTCGGCACGTCTCCCTTGAGGATGTGCAAATCGGTGCCGCAAATCGTCGTCTTGACGGTCCGAACGATCGCATCTTTAGGTGCCGTAATCGTCGGCTTAGGTTTGTCATGGAGCGCTTTCTCGCCGTTTCCGAGATACACGAGCGCCTTCACCCAATCATTGTAGCAGCTTCTCACGCCGCCGCGGTATCGTGGGTTTCAGGGATACCGCTTATCAGCGCGGGGCGCTTAGCCTAGTACCTCGAGCCAACCCTAAACTGGCCGGCTGCGCATATGTCGGAGATTGCCTGACGGCTCAGGCGGAGGAAGGTTTTGGTGCCGTACTCAAAGTCTTCACCGGCTTCAGTCGCATCGTAGCGCGCCTGCGCGCCGACGTTTAGCGGCGGCTGTTCTTTCAAGATTTGGTTCTTGAAGTTGACGCGATACGCGAGGTCTTTGACAAACAATACGATCTCACCGCGCGCATTCGCATAGCCTCCGAAGACCGGTTCGGAGTACTCCGAACACGGCGGCCCTTTGACGGAGCCTTTAATAGCGAGGGCGGCGACCGGTAAAGTATCGATCATGGCCCTCGTGTAACGCTAAAACGCCGGCAAAGGTTGCAGTTAAGCGATTCATCCAGTCATTTGCATGGTCGACTCACGGGCAGTGAGCCGGTTTTGCATTGCCTTACTCGGGATTCTGATTCGGTCCGCTAGGTGAAGAAATTTGAGGAGTCGCACGTGCCACCACGTCATGTCGATCTCAAACCAGCGCAGCCCGTGCCGCGCCGAGAAGGGAAAGGCGTGATGGTTGTTATGCCAGCCTTCACCCCACGAGATGAGGGCCACCCACCAACAATTGGTCGACCTGTCGGTCGTCTCGTAGGTGCGATAGCCAAGGGTATGCGACGCGCTGTTGACCAGCCACGTCGAATGATAGCTGAGTACGAGTCTGACGAAAATGCCCCAAACCACCCACGACCATCCGCCCAGCGCAAAGAGCCCGATCCCTAGCGCGACCTGAAGCGGAAGGTTGAAGTATTGCAGTCCGCGGTAGAAAGGCTGCGCGTAGAGGTCGGGTGCAAAGTGAAGCATTTCCTCGTCCGAGGGCAGCGCGATGTTGTTCCGGTAGAGCCAGGCCACGTGTGCCCACTTAAAGCCGCGATGAATGCTGTGGGGATCGCCCTCGTGGTCGGCGTGGGCGTGATGCTTGCGGTGCACCGCCACCCATCGAATTGGATCGCCCTGCAGCGCAAGCGTTCCGAAAATCGCCAGCAGGTATTCGAATGGTTTGAAGAGGCGCAGGCTGCGGTGCGTTAGGGTACGATGGAAGCACAGCGAAATTCCCAAGGCCACGGTGGTATACGATACGACGGCGGCGGCTGCCAGAGCCGGCCACTGAAAGAAGGCCGGCCAGAACGCCGCAAGCGCTGCGGCGTGAATTCCCAGCAGTCCGAAGCCTTTGACGCGGCGATTAAACCGGTCCACGTACACTCCCATTCGAATCGGCGCTACTTCCAAGAAACGCGTGCTGCGTTACCGGAGCGTACGCCGGATGCACCATTGCATCATCCAGGGAATCAACAACGCGAACGACGTCTTGCATTTTGTGTAACTCGAAGAGCCTTCGGACGGGCAATTGGCCAAGAATCACGGTTTCACGATCGAAGCCTTTATCGCGGCGGCGCGCGTGCATTCTCAACACCTCGGTTACGCAGGTCGCATCGAGAGAGGTTACGTCGGTAAAGTCGATGATTACGTTGGGCTCTGCGCAGAGGCCCGCGAGTTCCTCAGACCATCGGCGCTTGCACCTGACGTCGTACTCTCCGGAAAAAACCATCAAGGCGGTTCGCATTCGAACCTCTAGTGTACCGTGGACCGAACGAAGGGAGGTATAGTGAAAAGCCCGATTCTCAGGCCGACGCGTTCTCCCACCCCAGCACGCGCGCGATCAGCTCGGAGCGGTTCCGGCTCCCGGTCTTGTCGACCATGCTCCTGATGTGGTCCTGAATGGTCGAAGTGGTGATGTGGAGCTTGTGGCCGATCTCCTCGAGCTTTGCGCCGTCGAGCAGCAGCGCCAGAACCTGCAGTTCGCGTGGCGAGATATGGAAGCGCGCTGCTGGGCCGGTCAGCGAGTGCGGCGGCTGAAAGCGGTCGATCCGCACCCCGATAAACAGCCCGGCCGGCCCCGACATAGGCCGGGTCCGCACGACTAAGAACGGAACCGGATGGGCGATGCCCGCCTCCTGCGTCTCAGAGTCGCTACGCCAGCCGGCGACCAGCTCCCGAACGGTTTCTTCCAACACGGCAGGCAAACGATCCGCTAGCCGGGTGCGCAACCCCGTTAAAGCGACGCGCCGCTGGTCCTCCGCCGACCATGCCAAAACGATCTGCAAGTCTTTGTCCAACACGTAGAACGATTCTCCCGAGGCTTGCGAATCGTCGGTACGATCGTCAGCACCCAAAGGAGCGTATCCTCCGGTCTCAGACGGGTTGAGGCGCAGCGCGGAGAGTTGTTCGGACGTAGCGTCAAGGGAGAGCGCTAAGACGCTGATTTCACTTGAAGTAAACGGCCCTAACTCGCTGGTTCGCAGGAGGGTAAGGATACCGAAGCTGGCACGGGCATCGGCAAACAAAAGGGTGATGCCGCTTTCAAACTCGCCCAGCGGACCGAGCGTGGCGGCGATCCGGGCCCCGGTTTTCGCCTTCACGCGCTGGCGCTCGAACTCGTTCTTGAGCGACGAAAGCTCGCCCCCGCTTCTTTGCGAATCGATGAGAAGGTCGGCCAGCTCCCCGTCGGCCCTCAGGCGCGCAAACGCCCAACGCGAAGCCGGTACTACGCGAAGAATCGCAGTAATGATCGGAAACGCCGGATCCGACTCCGGCAGCAAATCGGCGATATCGCGCTTTTTCAGGATAGTTGCTTTCTCGACACCATGCTACGCTCGGAGACGCTGCTTCTCCGATTCGACCGACTACTTCGGTTTCGAGGAAAAGAATGCCGCCCTTCTTGCGGTCTGGCTCTGAGCCCGTCGCGCTGAAAGCGTAATATTATGGCCCGCGTATGTTGTTTGGCCGCCGTAGATCCGGAGGAAATCCAGTTGCTCGGCCGCGCACTAAGCGGCGCCGGTGAGACGGGCAATGCGATCGTCGCTCCTCTCGAGGTCGCGGCTTTAGGTAGGCTGGCTCCCGACGTCCTCGTGGCCGACATCGACCGCTTGGAAGTCGACCCGCTCGAGGCGCTGCGTCAGCTTCGTTTCGTTCTGCCCGAGTGCGTCATCGTTGTCTACACCGCGGGCATGGCGTCGTCTTGGGGTCGCGCCTGCCACCTTGCGGGCGCCACCTGCGTGCTTTCCAAAGAATCGAGCGAACCACAACTCGCGGCCGGGTTGCGGCGCGCGTTTCAGACCGGGTGCTATACCGATCCGCGTTTCGCTGCGTAGCGGTCGATGATAACGACGTTCGACGAGGCGTATGCCGCGCCAAACTCCCTCGTGTGGAATGTAACCTTCATGAACTCGCCCGCAGGCAGCGCGCCCTATGGCGGGGACTGGTGCGAGGCGCTTGCGATCTCGGAAGACGCGATCGCGGTGACCATCGGCGACGTATCGGGACACGGTGAGTCCGCCGCTGCGGCGATGGAGATCATGCGCGCATCCGTCCTCTCGAGTATCCGCAAAAACCCCCACCCGTCGAAAGTGCTGTCCGTTGCGAATACCGTGGCGTACTCACGGCGCAATGGCCTCATCGTTACCGCCATCGTTGCCGTCTTGAACCGCCGGCTGCGCACGCTTACGTTCGCGAACGCCGGCCACCCGGCACCGCTCTTGATGACTCCAAGTCTCCATGGATTCCTGAAGCACGGCATTGGCAATTTGCCGTTGGGCGTCTACCCGAAGCACCTAGCGGCGGACTATGTCGTCGCGCTTCCGGCCGATGCGATGATCGTCTTGTACACCGACGGCGTCACCGAACACGAACGAAACCACTTGCGCGGCGAACGCGAGCTCGTCGAGGCGTGCCGAACGGCCTATGATGGCTGCGTGCCGGAATTGGCGACCGCCATCGCGGAGCACATCTTCCTAAACTGTCGCGGACACGACGATGCGGCCGTAACCGCGCTGCGCGAACTCAGATGATAGGCCGAGCATTCGTCGGCGCCTTCTCGTGGTTCGAGCGAACGTTTTCGCTGCCGATCGTCGGCGGGCTCTTCGTGTTGGGGCTTACGGTCTGGATTCTACTCTCGGTTTGGTCGTCAACCGGCGAACCGCTCGTGCTGTGCGATGGCCGCGGCCGCCTTTGGGGCTGCGCCTGGGACCCGGGCGCTCTGTACGGAAATGCCTTCCAGAATCTCTTTCAAGTCTGGGTGCTGCTGGCGACGATGTCCATCGCCTACGCGATTCGCAGCACCACGGACAGCCACCACTTGTTGCTCCACGAGAAACTCGAAGCGCTGCGTAAGGCGGTTGACGACTTGGGCAGCGAAGACAAATAGAGAATCGCTCAATCACTCAAATAAGAAAAAGGTAGATCATGCATATTCTTCGCACGGCAATCGCCGCCGCCACGATCGGCGCAATCACTTGTACGGTAGCCGGCGCCGATCCGGCCGCCCTGCAGTTAAAACTGTACGCTCAGAACCGGCCCGGTGAGACCGGCACCGTAACGCTCGAGCAGGTTCCCGCCGGTGTCACGATCGTCGTGAAAATGGCCGGCGGTCAAAACGGCTCGCAACCCATCCATATTCACGCGGGCACGTGCGCAGCTCCGGATCCGGCACCCAAATATGCTCTGACCAACATCGTACACGGGAGCAGCACGACCACGATACCGGGCATCACCCTCGGCGACTTGCTCAAGGGCCAGTACGTCATCGACGTCCATGAGAGCAGCGCCGACATAGCGAAGTATGTGGCCTGTGCCCCGATCGCAATGCCGCAGTGAAGGGCCGGTACTTGGGGTAGAAAGCAGAGCGAAGTAATGTATTTCGACGAACGGATCGATCAATCAACCTTAGATGGCCTGGAACAAATCGCGGAATCGGATCAATTTGGAATCTATGCCGTGGGGAACCAGACGTACCTGTTGGTGCAGCGACATCAAGGAACGCCATGGATGGCGCTGCGTCTCTCGGGTGACGGTCTGTTCCGAATCTCTGCGCTCCTCAACGACGCGATGCGGCATCTCTATCGAGAAGTCGCCTCGCGCCTTTCTCCCAACAGCGCAGCCGAAGAACGACCTACCAGGATATAACGACCAACCCGTCGCCGGGCGAGCCACCGCCCTGGATGTTTCTCACGTTTGTGGCGTGGCTTTTGATGTACGACGAATTCCCGCGATTTTCGCCGAGCGACGTCACATTGTCGGAGGACGTTCCGTCTAATGGGCGGAGATTTAAACACATCATGCTTAAGTGGTTTGTCAAGAAGCAGATCGAAGCGTTCGGGTGCCGGTGGGGACGCGGTCATGGCCAGGCGTGCCGGCGCGTGCGCGCCGGCGGCGAAACAGTTGCGATGCAACACCCCCAAGTCGCGTGATAGCCGACCGCGCGCAACGCTTCGAAGCGCTGCGGCCGGCGCTGGTAAGGCACGCGTACCGCATGCTGGGCGAATACGGCGAGGCCGAGGACGTCGCACAAGATGCGTATTTGCGCTGGAGCGATGCGCTCGATCGAATGCACGTGCAAGACGATCGAGCGATGGCACGGACGATCGTCACGCGCCTCTGCCTCGACCGCTTACGCTCCGCGCGCGCCAGGCGCGAAATCTACGTCGGGCCGTGGCTTCCCGAGCCGGTCGTCTCGGAAGACCGCGACGATCCCGAAGCCGCCGCAACGCTCTCCGACGACATCTCGTTTGCGTTCCTGCTCGCGCTCGAACGTCTGGCGCCGCTGGAGCGGGCGGCGTTCTTACTGCACGACGTTCTCGACGTCCCCTTCGCCGAAATCGCGCAGACGCTCGGGCGCGCCGAGCCGGCCGTTCGCAAGCTCGCGACCCGCGCGCGCGAACACGTGCGCGACGCCGGCCGCCACTCGCAAACCGATACCAAAGAGCTGCTGGGCATCCGCGACGAATTCCTCAAAGCCTTACAGAACGACGATCCCGCGGCGCTGGCGCGTCTGCTTACCGACGACATCGTCTTCACCAGCGACGGCGGCGGCAAGGCTCCGGCGGCTACGGTGCCCGTGGTCGGGCGCGAGCGCGTCACTCGCCTACTCTTCGGACTGAAGGAAAAGCAAGGCTGGAAAGACGTCGTGCGTATGGACCTCGTGATGCTCAACGGCATGCCAGGCATCGTAACGTTCAGCGAAAAAGGCATACAAGACGCCGCTGCACTCGAGATCGCCGGCGGCCGCATTGCCGCGATGTACGTCGTGAGAAATCCAGAGAAGCTGAAGACGGTCGCGCGCCGCCTTTAGGAATCGTACTGCAAAATACCCTCTGGAAGTACTCGAACGCCCTCGGTCACGCGGTGTGGAACGATCGTTCCCGCGTGCATGATGTGGCGAACGTCGACGCCGCGCAAGAGCGTCGCCGCATCGGCGATCAACCGCCGATGGCAGCGCCACCAAAGGCTCTCCGAACACATCACCGCGGTTCTCGACTTCTCGAGGGTCTGCACCAGTTCGTCGAGAGCTCGCAGAAACGATTCGGTCTGCATGTAGTCCGCGTACGCGCGAAACGAAGCATGCCGCAATTCGACGTTGGGACTGTCGGAGTGTTGCTTGCGAAATCCCCCCAAGCCCGGGCACCACTGGTAGCTCGCACCGGAAAGATCCGGCACCCACTGCGCCATTGCTTCCCGCCAGACGTGGGGGTGGGCGCGGCTCTTGGGGACACTGCGCACGTCGACGACCGACTCGAGCCCGGCTTCCCGTATCAAAGCCGCCAGCTCGACCTCTCCCGCCCTACCGTGCCCGAATGTAAAGAGATGCATGCGGCAATGGTGGCCTACCTCGAAAGCTTGCGTCGCCCTGCTTTATAAGTGCAGCTGGGCGGTTGCCCGATAGGACTAGCCAAGCGGCTAGCCGAGCGGGTTGGCCCGCTTACCCGCCGAAGTAATTCAGTAGGCCCGTTTGGGCGGACTTTCTGCTACTTCAGATTTTAGGAGGCACATGCGACAACACTCACGCGTGATTGCGTCAATCTTGGGGCTCACGTTCACTCTCACTGCATGCGGAGGACAAAACTCCTCGCTTCCGTCGATGCCCACGGGCACAAATGGCGGACCGGTGGACTCCTCGGTGCAGTCGGCGACTCCGGGGAAACCCTTAGTTTCAACGCCGCAGCTTTACGGGGACTTGGCATACACCGATGCGGGACGGCGAGCGGCCGGCGCGCAGGTCCGAGTCTCTCTGACGCTTCGCTACAATCATCAAGCCGAACTCGACCGGTTCGTCGCAAAAATCAGCGATCCGCACTCGAGCGCGCATCGCCAGTTTTTAACGGCGAAGGAATTTAACGAACGCTTTGCACCCACCGAGGCGCAGGAAAAGAAAGTCGTTCGCGAGTTGGCACGCGCTGGCTTTACGATCGTAAAAGAGTATCCGAACCGCACGATCGTCGACGCTACGGCGCGCACGTCAACCGTCGAACACTTCTTCTCCACCCAAATCCACACCGTACGCCAAGGAAAGCACGGCGAGCGTTATACGAACGTCAGCGCCGCGACCGTGCCTTCGTCAATTTCCAAACTCGTACGCGACGTTTCGCTCAATAATCTCGTCGTGGTCCGGACCGTGGTCGATCAGAGCGGCGTGGAGAGCCAACGCAGCGCGCCACAGTTCCAGACCGACGGCCAGGGGCGCACCGTAATTCCGCTGGGAGGAATCAAACCGCTGGATTCTACGGGCAAGCTGGTCAACGGGAACTTCGCCAGCGGTTCGCTTAGCCCGGGCTGGATCAACGAAAGCACCACGCGGGGCAGCTACGTGCAAGTCACGACGGCGCAAGCCTATCAGAGCACGTACTCGGCCTTCATGGGCACGTTGTCGCCGCCTGAAATCAACGGCTGGGCTTCAATCGCGCAAGAAGTGACCGTGCCCACCGGCGGCGAGCTCAGTTTCTGGGTCTATCAGGGCTCCAACGAAGGCGCCCTCGGCTTCGGAACCAAGTACGCGTGGCAAGCCGGATACCTGCTCAACTCGCGCGGATCGATTCTCACCACGTTCTATAAGACCGTGAACAATACCAACGGTTGGGTGAACTATACGGTCAATCTCAGCGCGTACGCCGGCCAAACCGACTACATCTACTTCGGCTCGTACGGCGACGGTTATTCGAAAGCGTACGTCTATCAGTACGTCGACGACGTTGCTTGGGTAGGCGCGACGCCTTCCCCATCTCCGACACCGACGGCAGCGCCGACGGCCACACCGACGGCAGCGCCGACGGCCACACCGACGGCAGGCCCGACGGCTACTCCGACGGTAGCCCCCACGGCGACGCCGACGGCGGCTCCGACGGCTACTCCAACGCCGGGCAGCGGATGTAATAACGCCTCGCCGGATAGCGGGCCGCTAACCAACTCCGACGGAACCCTGGCAACCGGCGTCGCGAAGCCGTTCGACTTCCCGGTACAGCACGGCTGCAACGGCGCGGGCTACACGGCCGCGATCGCCATCGACGATCCGGTCAACACGAGCTACCTAGCCACGTACTTGTCGGCTGCCGGTGTCAGCCAAACAGGCACCGTCACCAACGAAGCCATCGACGGCGGCGGCAGCGGCGATGACGCTGAAACCGACCTCGACGTCCAGACGATCTCCGGGCTGGCTCCGGGCGCGAACATCATCGTCTACGACATGGGTTCGCTTGGCGATCAGGAGATCGAGGACACCTATAATCAGGTACTCACCGATGGGAAGGCGACAGCCGTGAACTCGTCGTTCGGAGGTTGTGAATCCAGCGACGTTCCGTTCGCCGATTCGACCAACTCGATTGCGGAACAAGGAGCTTCGGAAGGCGTTGAGTTCTCGGCCTCCAGCGGCGACTCGGGAAGCAGTGAATGCAACGGGAAGAAAGGCGTCAGCGCACCGGCCGGCGGCCCATATTTCGCGTCAATCGGTGGGATCGATTTCACCGATACCAGCGGCGGCGTTCTGGAAACCGTCACCATGGGCAGCGTTAGCGGGTACTCGGGAGGCGGCGGCGTTTCGACCGTCTTTAGTCTCCCGAGCTATCAGAGCGGCATCACCGGGATGATCACCTCGGGTCGCAATCAGCCCGATATCTCGCTGCCGTTCTACCCGGTGGCCGTGTATACGGGCGGAGCCTGGGGCGAGTACCTCGGCACGTCGTGGTCTTCACCCGCTTCGGTCGCGATGGTCCTGGAAGCCAACCAACTCCACTCCACCAAGCTGGGCTGGATCGATCCGACGATCTATAGTCTGTTCGGATCGACCGGTTACAGCGACTACTACACGCCGTGCACGTCCGGCAGCAATGGCGCGTACTCGTGTAGCTCGACGCAGTACAACCAGGCCGCCGGCATCGGAGCTCCAAAGGCCTGGGCCTTAGCCAACGCCCTCTAGAGCTCTTGCGACGGCCATAATGAAAAGCGGGGTGTGCCGAATGCACACCCCGCTT